>NZ_SZZZ01000049.1:0-4840 GCF_009830025.1 Pantoea sp. Taur | reverse complement strand
AAAAAGTGCCATGCCGGTTACAGCCCAGACCATCATTTCCATCGATAAACGGCGCTTTCGTAACGTCACTGTCCCGGTATCAGCGAGACACTCGTCAATGAGTTCAGGAGAAAGGAGATCGGAAAGCGTCGAGAATTCCTGAGGCGTAAAGTGATGAACGATATCGAGAGCCTGACTGAGAAGCATAAAAAAAATCCGTAATCCCTGAGAGATTACGGATTCTTGCAGAACTGCCGGATCGTTCAACCGATCATTTTTGTCTTAACTGATCGGCATTACCGCCAGAGCGAGCCTTTAGATAATCAGATTGGGGATTGCTATGCCGGGTGCCTCCCGGTGATAAGTACCAGCTAATACTTACCGCTTGAGACCGATTCTGGGAGTGCAGCTGTCGCCCCTCCGCATAGGGGGATTCATAGCAATGATTTCATAATAGCAGGTTGACTTGACGCCTGGGGCTTCAACTGAATAAATCCAATAAGCCCAACCCGGAATTAGGCTTCCCTTCCCAGAGTGAAGTTTTGAAAAATGTCCTTCAGCACAGGTAGGGTGGCTATGCATTAGAAATTGCTATGCCGGGTGCCTCCCGGTGATTCAGAAAAGTCACAATCTGAATCGCTTCAGTCTTTCACGTGCCCTGTGGCTTAGCCCCTCCGCTTAGGGGGATTCATAGCAATATTCTCATATTAGCAGGTCGCCGGAACGCCGGGTGCCTCCCGGTGAATGAAGTACAGCTACCTTCATCCGCAAACTTGCGTTGGCTCTTAGCTGATGCCCCGCCGCATAGGGGGATTCGTTCCGACTTTGAAAATGTCTGCGGTGCCGGGTGCCTCCCGGTGAGTAAGTCCAGCCAGCCTTACCCGCTATTAGGCTTGTTGCCACTCAGGAGAGTGATAGCTGTCGCCCCATCGCTTAGAGGGATTCACCGCATTGATAACAATCTAGAACATAAGACAAAAATAATAAACCCTGACGCATTTGGCGATCGCGTATTCCTCATTGGAACCCTAGGAAGCTTTACGCAAACAAAAAGCCCCTTCGGTTAAGAAGGGGCTTCCGGCCTGATATGCGAGATGAAAGATTGGACTAGCGAATGAAACACATCAGTCGATTTATTTTTAACAAAAACTCTTTTTTTGAAGTCAAGAATCTTAATTGAAAAAGGCACCACCTGAGTAGTGCCCTGAATTTGGTGCGCCCGTTTATCGTCAATGATTGGGTAACAATCCATCGTTAGATGTGGCGCATTGAGATGATACACAATCAATACTAGCTGCATTCATCAGCATTTCAACATTGATAGTGTTTTACAACGTACAGGAGAGCTAAGTAGTTTCCATCTATCAATATCGTAGTTAAGCCGTGCTGGCACAAATCCGGAATAAGCTAACTGAATTTACCGCCTGACAGAATCATCGATGTATAACGTCAGGAATTCGAAAAAACGACGTCAAAAGCTTTGATTAAGAATGTGCTTAAGGTATTTGAACTGATTACGCGTATATTACTCAGCGGGTACTACCCAATCTCTTGAAGAAACTTGAATTTTTATCCCGGAACTTATCATTTCGGGATCTTTTTTTTCAAAAAGGCCCACCGAAGTGAGCCATGCTTTGCTGAAGCATTATGGCTTATCTGCGGTGCCGCTCGTTAGACGGTGAGTAAGGTACAGTCCCCTTACCCGCTTGCTCAGACAGCCCTCCAGAGCTTTGACTGTTGCCACGCCGCTAGACGTGATTCACCGCATTAAACCCAGCATATAGTTAAGCATTACTTAAGTGAAGTTTTTTATCTTAATTATATGACCTGACACCTGACGCTTATACGTTTTTTCAGGCATTCATGAGATGGAGAGGTCCGCCGTCAAGGAATTTAACCCCGTCCTCTGGCATTAGAGCCAGCGCTCTTTCCAATAAGCTAACGGCGGATTAATTGACATGCCGGATTACTATCAAAGGATGATTTAAGCCAGCAGACAACGAAAGCATTATAGTCGCTACAGCGCCGGGTGCCTCCCGGTAGGCTCGTAAACAATCAACAACACCCGCATGTTAACGCACTTCGATTGTTCTGCCCCTCCGCTCAGGGGGATTCGTTGTAGCTAAGAGAATTTAGCATTCGATTGAAACTATATGATTTTAGTAAATAAAAAAAACACCTACGGCTGGTAACCGTGGCGCTTTTAATCACTCACTTATGATGGAACTGCTCAGTCCGCTTTGCTTCCCGAGCGTAAAGTGAATATGCCAGGTCGCATGCCCTTTGTCTTTAGCTATTCGTGCCATCAATTCTCTTCACTCCTTATTTTAGGGAATTAAATTCTCCATTTCGAGTTTGATCGCATAAAACATTTCCCCCTCAAGAATATCCAGCACCCATTCCATTCTGTTGCGGGCTTCCTTAGTGCTGATACCCGTGAAATAGATCATGGATGCGCGGGCCCATCAAGAGATCGAAAGCATCCTGCCCGATTTTCTTAATCAGGTTTGGCGTGTAGTTTTCGATGTTTCCTGAGAGATGTTGATTGCAGGGAACGCACTGCTTATGGCAGTTGGTTTCGTCATAACGTGTGGCCGGCGATGCCCCGCGAGTGCGGTAATGACCAGCGTCATATTTTCCATCGTGAAAGCGACCGCAGCTTATGCATGGATCGTCGGCGTCGCGTGTGCGGATAAACTCGTTGAAGGCGGCTTGAGCTTGTTTGTGAAAGTGGCTGAGGGGCTTAAGTGCTAACTTGCGGATCTTGAGGTGACGTTTTTCCTGCTGTGCTTCTATCTTCCTGACCTGCTCCTGCTGCTGTATTCGTTTCTTTCTGGCTGCTGTTGTGAGTTGCTTTATCAGTTCGTCCTGGTGCTCTTCGCTACACTACCACTGATAAAGAGTAAGAGGCTTATAGCGCTTTTTGCATATTCGACATTTACGCACCTTTGGTGCTTTCCTTTCTTCAGGCATTGCACCTCTCCTTATTGCGGTCATCATAATATCTGACGTCGTCGCCCTTGAGCGGCATAAGGTATATGGATGGGAAAATACACCAGCCATAATTTCTGAAATCTCTTAGCGAGACGTACATTTTGCCAACACATACAATGTCACCGACACACAGCCAGCCGCCTGTGTTAGAGGGCATTTGTCCAAGGGTACCATCTGGAGCGTTAAAAAATTCTCCAGCCTCGAACCAACTCAGTAATGTTACAGACTTGCCGACATTCTCTGGATTCACTGAGTCAATCACCAAGGCAACGCAACCTGCTTCAAGTCCTGATTTCATCAGATTTTCTCCACATGATAACATCTGGCCCTAATTCATATTCATACGGACCCGGAAGTTTTAAAGCTATTACAGAGAAAACGTGGTGAATTATGACGCTTCGTCTGTGCGATCCTTATGCGCGTAATCGGGCCAATATTTATTGAAGATGATTTCTGATACCTTCAGCTTTAGCCCAAGCGAGTGGGCCTTACCTGTAACAGCTGACACCGATTTATTTATCGCGGCTGCCATAACGGGCATAGGAACCTTTCCGGCGACGCGCTCGATGTAAGCCAGATCCTTATCTGACCATGTTTTCTTAGGCATTTTGATTGTCCTTTAGTTTTTGATATTCGCTACCGTGCGGAATGGTCAGCGCCAGCCGGAACTGCGCGCACCACTGCTCAACCTGATTGAGGAAGAAGTGCATATCTCCTGTATCAAGGCTGGATGTATGGCGTGGTTCATAGGAGGTGACTTTCTCGCCGGTAACGAAGTCGGTATAGGTAATCTCTTCGCAGCCAAGGTAAGTGCGTTTGAGGTTGCGCTTTACCCAATCAGGTGTGGCGTCGATACGACCAAACTAGATGAGGTATTCACTGATTTCGCCAAACCACATATGGATGAGGCTATTCTGTGAAAGGCTACGTTTTTCTTTCCACGACCTGAGGATTAGCCGGTAGCAGTCGCCAGATTCGAGCAAAGGGAGTAACTGCTGCCCCACGGCGAGGAAGTTCGATTTGTGCAACCGAACCCCACTATTTGAGATGTCGGCCATATAGTTTAATTAGTTTATTTTTAATTTTTTCTTGATTTCCCTAGTGCTTGATTTACTTATCGGTGAGGGTAAGCCCAGGAGTGATCAATGCCCATTGATGATAAGATTCCGGTAATAGCTAAGTAAGCCAATACCAGCGCGAAAATGACAATTGCTGTAATTTCAAGTGATTTCAGAAAATGATGCTTAGCCATAAATATCCCTCTTCAGTTTGTGTGTATTGAGCGTACCTTCTGAAAATAAGATGTTACCGGTAAAGTGCAAGTCAAATTCACACTTTGAAACGTAAAGCAGAACTTATTGATTTTTTGCGTTGCGAACATACCCCGCTCCGCTTTGAGAGCAATCATCGCCATTGGGTTGGTTTTAGGCGTGCCTGCTCATGATTTACCTCGCTTCAGGGTGGCACGCAGCATCGCTACGCCTTCCTGCGCTTTCTCGGTAGTTGATGGGATGGAGAGCTTTAACAGCAGCTTACACGGCTCAGGTATTTCTTCTCCAGCTTCGATGCGCTGTGATGGAGTTGCCCCCGCTAAGACGGACGCGGTTAATTTATAGCCAGCAGCGAACTTCTGTATTCCCTGGGGGACTGCATTTTCAGCCCTTTATGGGGATGCCAGTTATTATAGTCTTCCATCCAATCCGTCAGTTTTCCCATCACTGTCATGGCTAAATCGCCACTGGTTTAACAGACACCTCTGAGTCATTTATGATGACTTAAAGAGAGGTGCCCATGAGCGGTAAGCGTTATCCTGCAGAGTTTAAAATTGAAGCAGTCAAACAGGTTGTTGAGCGTGGTCATTCTGTTT
>NZ_SZZZ01000048.1:0-5662 GCF_009830025.1 Pantoea sp. Taur | reverse complement strand
TAGCAGAGATGGTCAGACTACCGGGACGACGGGAGCGCTCGTTCCCAAGGGTGGTGAAAGAGAGACCCTATAAATATCCGACAGCCAGAAGAAAAAATGCCAGTCAGGCTTAACTGACTGGCATTAGCCATTAAGGCTGCTTTTTTATTGGTAGTAAAATCAGGACTGATTATTTGTCGCGATGATCTTCGCTACCTTGTCCGCTTCTGCGGTTAACTGCAGCTGGCGGTAGGCATTTTCCATCAGCGGCAGCGCTTTGTGCGTTGCTTCGGTATCCGGGAAATCTTTCATCATCCCTTCAACACGGTTAACAACGGCGACATAGGCCCCACGCTTGGTATAGAATTGCGCCACCGAGAGTTCATACTTCGCCAGACGCTCTTTCAGGTAGGCTAAACGTTTCTGCGCATCCTCAGCATACTGGCTGTTCGGATAGCTGCGCAGCAACTGTGAGAAGTCACGGAAAGCATCACGAGCGTGCGTCGGATCACGATCTGAACGATCGATACCGAAGAAGCCCTGCAGTGCAGAGTCATCCAACGCCATATCCGTCAGGCCTTTCATATAGATGACGTAATCGATGTTTGGATGAGTCGGATTCAGGCGCATAAAGCGAGCGATAGCGGCTTGCGCCAGTGGCAGATCGGCATTTTTGTAATACGCGTAGATTAAATCCAGCTGTACTTGCTGCGAATAAGGGCCAAACGGGTAGCGGTTATCCAGTGCTTCCAGTTGCTTAATCGCCGCTTTAAAGTTACCGTCCTGCAGCTTTTGCTGGGCTGTAGCGTAAATTTCAGATGGCGGGCTGTCCGGAACGGGATCCGATGAGCCGGAACAACCCACCAGAGCCAGGCTCAGGCTCAATGTGGCAGCAGCCACCAGATGTTTCATACGCGTCATGACGAAATGATTATCCTCAAAGTGTTGTAGCGGAAGCTGTCCGTATAGCTCCCGGTTATGACCTGGTACGATAGCACATTATATTAAACGGCATCGCCGTGAAAACCCAACGTTAACGAAGAAGCTGTATATGGCACAACAAGTTCAACTCACCGCAACGGTGTCCGAAGCACAGCTTGGACAACGCTTAGATCAGACTTTGGCGGAATTGTTCCCTGATTATTCACGTTCCCGCATAAAAGAATGGATCCTTGAGCGTCGCGTCAGCGTCAACGGCACCATCATCGATAAACCGAAAGAGAAAGTTTTCGGCGGTGAGCAGGTGTCTATCGATGCTGAAATCGAAGAAGCGCAGCGCTGGGAAGCGCAAAACATTCCCCTGAACATCGTTTATGAAGACGATGATATTCTGGTCATCAACAAACCGCGTGGCCTGGTGGTGCATCCTGGGGCAGGTAATCCGGATGGTACGGTCCTGAATGCGCTGCTTTATCATTACCTACCAATTGCCGACGTCCCGCGTGCTGGGATCGTCCATCGTCTTGATAAAGACACAACCGGTTTGATGGTGGTGGCGAAGACCGTTCCCGCTCAGACGCATCTGGTGGAAACGCTGCAGCTGCGCGAGATTACCCGTGAATATGAAGCTGTTGCGATTGGCACCATGACGGCAGGCGGCACGGTTAATGAGCCGATGGCGCGCCACTCCACCAAACGCACTCACATGGCGGTACACCCTATGGGTAAACCCGCGACCACGCATTATCGCATCATGGAGCATTTCCGTGCTCATACGCGTCTGCGTCTGCGTCTGGAAACGGGTCGTACTCACCAGATTCGTGTGCACATGGCGCATATCAACCATCCATTAGTGGGTGATCCGCTGTACGGCGGTCGTCCGCGTCCGCCTAAAGGTGCATCAGATGCGTTCATCGCCGCGCTGCGCGGTTTTGACCGTCAGGCGCTGCATGCCACCATGCTGCGTCTCTACCATCCCATCACCGGCATTGAGATGGAATGGCATGCGCCGTTGCCGCAAGACATGGTCGATCTGATTGACGCGCTGAAAGCCGATACTCATGAGTTCCGCGATCAAATGGATTGGCTATGAGTGAGTGGATCATTCCTGACTGGCCTGCACCGCAGCGCGTTCAGGCATGTTCCACCTTGCGACATGGCGGTGTTAGCACTGCGCCCTGGGATTCGCTGAATCTTGGGGCGCACGTTGGCGATGCTGAAACGCATGTCTTGCAAAATCGTCAGCATTTGAAAGATAAACTGCTGCCCGCCATGCCGCAGTGGCTTAATCAGGTGCATGGGCAGGACGTTGTGCGTTTGCCTGCGAACGAGTTATTACCCAATGCAGATGCGGCCATCACCCGCGAATCCGGTGTAGTCTGCGCCATCATGACGGCGGATTGCTTGCCGGTGTTGTTTTGCAGTGATGATGGCAGTGAAGTGGCTGCTGCTCACGCTGGATGGCGTGGTCTGTGTAACGGCGTGCTGGAACAGACGCTGCAACAGTTTCGCTCACCAGCCCGTGAGATCCACGCCTGGCTTGGCCCCGCTATTGGCCCGCAGGCATTTGAAGTCGGTGCTGAGGTGCGTGAAGCCTTTTTGGCGCACGATGTACAAGCCGATGCGGCTTTTCGCCCGGTTGGTGACAAATTTTTTGCGAATATCTGGCAGCTAGCGCGTCAGCGACTTCAGGCCGCTGGAGTGCATTCTATCAGTGGTTCACAGCGTTGCACTTTCACCGAAGCCAATGATTTTTTCTCCTACCGACGAGATGGAATCACCGGGCGTATGGCAACTTTGATTTGGCTGAGATAATCTTACGCCGCAAGACGATCCAGTAGCGTATTTTTTGTTCGCAACACAGGTCATTAACCTTGAAATATTTGAGGGATGACCTCATTTAATCTCCAGTAGCATTTTGACCTGTATTGGAGGAATCATGCGTCTGGATCGTCTTACTAATAAATTCCAGTTGGCCCTTGCCGATGCTCAGTCCCTTGCTCTGGGACACGACAATCAATTTATCGAACCCCTGCACTTGATGAGCGCTTTGCTCAATCAGGAAGGCGGATCGGTGCGTCCGTTGCTTAGCGCAGCAGGTGCCGATGTGGCTGGTCTGCGTACCAGCATCGAACAAGCTATCAACCGACTGCCGCAGGTAGAAGGTACGGATGGCGATGTACAGCCTTCAGCCGATCTCATTCGGGTCCTGAACCTGTGCGACAAACTCGCGCAAAAGCGCGGCGACAACTTTATATCATCTGAATTATTTGTTCTGGCGGCCCTCGACTCTCGTGGTTCGCTGGCGGACCTATTGAAGTCCGCTGGTGCAACCACCGAAAAACTCACTAAGGCCATCGAGCAATTGCGGGGAGGAGAGAACGTGAACGATCAAGGGGCTGAAGATCAGCGCCAGGCTTTAAAAAAATACACCATCGATCTGACCGAGCGCGCCGAGCTTGGCAAGTTAGATCCGGTGATTGGTCGTGATGAAGAGATTCGTCGTACCATTCAGGTATTGCAGCGCCGTACCAAAAACAACCCGGTATTAATTGGGGAACCCGGCGTAGGTAAAACTGCGATTGCCGAAGGGTTAGCGCAGCGCATTATCAATGGTGAAGTGCCAGAAGGATTGAAAGGTCGCCGCGTGTTGGCCCTGGACATGGGTTCGCTGGTGGCGGGTGCTAAATATCGTGGTGAGTTCGAAGAGCGCCTGAAAGGTGTGCTGAGCGATCTGGCAAAACAGGAAGGCAACGTCATTCTGTTTATCGACGAGTTGCATACCATGGTTGGCGCGGGTAAAGCCGATGGCGCCATGGATGCCGGTAACATGTTGAAACCTGCATTAGCGCGTGGTGAGTTGCACTGCGTGGGTGCTACCACACTGAATGAGTATCGCCAGTTCATTGAGAAAGATGCGGCGCTGGAGCGTCGTTTCCAGAAAGTCTTTGTGGCTGAACCGAGCGTGGAAGACACCATTGCTATTCTGCGTGGCCTGAAAGAGCGCTATGAGTTACACCACCATGTGCAGATTACTGACCCGGCGATTGTGGCAGCGGCCACGTTGTCGCACCGCTATATCTCCGATCGCCAGCTGCCAGATAAGGCAATTGACTTGATTGACGAGGCTGCATCGAGCATTCGTTTGCAGATGGACTCGAAACCGGAGTCGCTTGATCGTCTGGAACGCCGCATCATCCAGTTAAAGCTGGAACAACAGGCACTGAAGAAAGAGTCGGACGATGCCAGTATTAAACGTCTGGAGATGCTGGAAACGGAACTCGATCAGAAAGAGCGTGAATACGCTGAGCTGGAAGAAGAGTGGAAAGCGGAAAAAGCCTCTCTGACGGGGACGCAAAACATTAAGGCGGAACTGGAGCAGGCTCGTCTGGCGATGGAACAGGCGCGACGTGTTGGTGATCTGGGCCAAATGTCCGAACTGCAGTACGGTAAAATTCCGGAGCTGGAAAAACAGCTCACTATTGCGACGCAGTCTGAAGGTAAAACCATGAAGCTGTTACGTAACCGCGTAACAGATGTGGAAATTGCTGATGTGCTGGCACGCTGGACCGGCATTCCAGTAGCACGAATGATGGAAGGTGAGCGCGAGAAACTGTTGCGGATGGAGCAAGAGCTGCATGCGCGCGTGATTGGCCAGAACGAGGCGGTTGATGCGGTATCGAATGCGATTCGCCGTAGTCGTGCGGGTCTGTCCGATCCTAATCGTCCAATTGGCTCGTTCCTGTTCCTTGGGCCAACCGGTGTCGGTAAAACCGAGTTGAGTAAAGCGCTGGCTAACTTCTTGTTCGACAGCGACGATGCCATGGTGCGTATTGATATGTCCGAGTTTATGGAAAAACACTCGGTGTCACGTTTAGTGGGTGCACCTCCGGGCTATGTCGGTTATGAAGAGGGCGGTTATCTGACAGAAGCTGTTCGTCGTCGCCCTTATTCCGTGATTCTGCTGGATGAAGTCGAAAAGGCTCACCCGGATGTCTTCAACATCTTGTTGCAGGTACTGGATGATGGGCGCTTGACCGATGGCCAGGGACGTACGGTCGATTTCCGTAATACCGTGGTCATCATGACCTCTAACCTTGGGTCTGACCTGATCCAAGAACGTTTTGGTTCGTTGGACTATCCGGAAATGAAAGATATGGTGATGACGGTGGTAGGTTCGCATTTCCGCCCAGAGTTCATTAACCGTATTGATGAGGTGGTGGTGTTCCATCCGCTTGGCGAGCAGCATATTGCTTCTATCGCGCAGATTCAGCTGCAGCGGTTGTACAAACGTCTGGATGAACGTGGCTACCAATTGCATATCACGGATGCAGCGCTGAAGCTGTTGGGTGAAAATGGATATGATCCGGTATACGGTGCACGTCCATTGAAACGCGCTATTCAGCAGCAAATTGAAAACCCACTGGCGCAGAAGATTCTTTCTGGTGCTTTTGTTCCGGGTAAAACCATTGAAATGGATGTTAAAGACGATGTCATCGTCGCACATCAGTAATTCAAAATGTTGAAAACGGGCCTTCGGGCCTAATGCCGATCAGTTAAGGATCAGTTGAACGATCCAGTGGCTGTGTAAGAATCCGGAAACGCTTCGTTTCCGGATTTTTTTATGCAGCTCAGTCAGGCCCTTGATATCGTCTCTCGTTACGATTCTCTTCGTAATCCTCTGAATACGCTCGCGGATGTTCTTGACCCTGCGCTCATCAGCCGCTGCCTTGAGGAAGCTGGC
>NZ_SZZZ01000047.1:0-7392 GCF_009830025.1 Pantoea sp. Taur | reverse complement strand
AAAGCCACCCAGCCCACCCATCACTTCCGGGCGGCGAGTTTTCTTTACTACGCCTTTAATACGGTCAACCAGATCGTTACCAGCATCGATATCAACACCGGCGTCTTTGTAGCTGAGAGAGGTTTTGGCCATTAAAATAGGGTTTCACACGTTAAGGGTCCAACCTTATATGCCGAACCCAATGCGGTGTTTCAACTGCTTAGGATTCTCACACCCAACCTATCAGTGTAAAAAACAAGCCGTTTGTGCTAACTGTGGTGAAGATAAGCACCCCGAAAATATTAAGTGTGAAAACCAACAAAGATGTATTAATTGTAACGGTAGCCATCATGCCCTAGATCGTAAATGCCCATTATTTATAATGCAAAAAGAAATAAAGTCAATTCAAGTAAATAATAAAGTAACGTTCAATGAAGCGAAAAGAATATATAAAGAAAAGAATCCAACATATTTTATTAAATCATTTGCCGAAATAGCCAAACAAAATATAGAGAAAAAAGATGTAGCCGTACAGGCCGATATTGTTTTTAATTTTGAACAAAATAAAAACACAACTATTAATAATAAAGTTAGCACTGTAGTTAAAGTAACTAGCCAGGCCAGTTCGTCCACGGCCTCTATAGCCGGATCATCCTACCCCGATGGATAGCATAAGTGGCATTGAAAAGGTTATCACCCGGGCCACCACAGCCTCCCGCAGCGATATAACCTCTGATACTTCGTCCCCAATTCCCCTTCTCTCCCCACCGCTTCCCTCCCCTCCGCTTCCTGTCCCCCCCCCATCCGCTCTCTCTACCACCTCTCCTACACCTCTTCCCCCTCCTGATCCCGCTCCTTCTTTAACCCCAATTCCTCTTCCCGATCCCCTCGATCCCCCAATTCCTTCGACATCGCCGTCTACTAGCAATGAGCTTATGGATGTTGACGGGTTTAAAACAAATAAAAACAAAAAAGGAAGATCAAGGAAAACATCGCCAACTAAAAAATATAAATAATAATGCTTTTAATCTCAATGGATCTTCTATCTAATTTCATTAATAGAATTATTTCAGAAAAACAAATACCATCTTCCCTAACTTACTTCCATAGTTTTTCAGTAACAGTATGTCTCGTTCTTTTTGACTTACTCAAATTTCCTTCCATTATTAATTATTTATATTTAACTTCTTATAAATTTATAATTGCTGTTCTTTTTATGTTTAATCTTCCAGAAATATCATGTAACATCCATATTGTTAAATACTGTTTAATTAATTTATTTTTCCTCGTTTATTTTTACAATTATTTTTATTTTATTTTTGTTCTTTTGAATATTAATTTTGAATTTTTATTGATTTCTTACTTTTCCTTAATTTTGGGTTTTATGATAGGTACTTCTACTTCCCTTCCTTAAATTGTAATGACGCTAATTCAGTGGAATTGCAATGGTATTAGATCACATTACAACGATTTAAAAATATTAATGAAAGACGTAGACCCCTTTTGTATAAGCCTCCAAGAAACCCACCTAAAATTGTCTGATAAATTTACTTTAAAAGGATTTGACATCTTCAGGAAAGACAGCCCAAACAGTGATCGCGCGTTTAGAGGAGTAGCTGTTGCCATTAAACAATCAGTATATTCGAAACATGTAGAAATAGATACACCGCTCCAGGTTGTAGCAGTTACGGTTCATTGTGGCATTACTTTTACAGTTTGTAACATCTACCTCCCACAGGATAATTCCATTCAGATTGAACATCTCCTTCACATTCATAAACAGTTACCTAAGCCTGTTCTCTATACCGGAGATTTCAACGGTCACAACACTATCTGGGGTTGTAAAAATGTAAATGGAAGAGGCCGTATGATCGAATGTTTCATAGATTCATCTGACCTTTTGATATTAAATACAGGTGAGCCAACCTTCCTCAGCTCTACTTATAGAACATATTCCGCAATAGATTTATCCTTATGCAGCCCCTCCTTATTCCAAATTATAGATTGGACAGTACTCCCAGACCCATATAGCAGTGACCATTTCCCACTGCAGCTAAAACTTTCTAACATTTTCGACAATGATAACAGGAAACCAAGATGGATTTTTGAAAAAGCCGACTGGTCACTTTTTTCGGCACTCGCAAACCCACCACCAACATCGGCGAGTAATTTGAGCGTTGAAAATGGATGTAAAGCAATAACAGAAGCCATACTCCTTGCCGCTGAATCTTCTATACCTAAAACTAAAGGTTTCCCAAAGAAAACATATGTCCCTTGGTTCAGTAAGGACTGTAAAGAGGCTATTAAAAGTCGAAGAAAGTCATTCAATAAATTTCGAAAGAATATGAATATAGCCAATTTTATTGAGTATAAAAAAGAAAGATCGAAATGTAGAAGAACGTTGAACAGTAGCAAAAAGGAATCGTGGAAATCCTTTGTGGATTCTATTAATTCGTCTACACCAACAAACATTGTGTGGAATAAAATCAGGAAAATAAAAGGAATATATTCCAATACCAGATATACTCTACTTTCGGACGGGAAATTGTCTGATAATCCCGAAGTAGTTGGAAACATGTTTGCAACCTATTATTCGGAAATATATAACGAACCGGCAGCCAACGTAAATAATGAGCAGTTTGACTTCACAACCGACGATACGTCTTTGGTTTATAACATCCCGTTCACAATGTGGGAGCTTTTATCTGTTTTAAGGAATGTTAAAGGTTCTTCTCCTGGCCCTGATAATATCCATTATACTATGATACAACACCTACCAAATATTACATTAACCTGGCTCCTGAATTATTATAATCACATTTGGCAATGTGGCGATATTCCCAGCTCGTGGCTCAAATCGGAGGTGGTACCAATTTTGAAAACTGGTCAAGATAAAAGATATCCTTCAAGCTATAGACCAATTTTCTTAACGAGCTGCCTTTGCAAAATAATGGAACGTGTAGTGAATCAAAGACTTAAATGGATATTAGAGAAGAACAACTATATACAAAACTTCCAAAGTGGTTTCCGCAAAGGTAGGTCTACTATTGACCACTTAGTCCAATTGGAAGCTGAACTTCAATACACTTTTGTGCAGGAGGAGCAAGCTGTAGCAGTTTTTTTCGATATGCATAAGGCCTTTGATAAAACAAATAAATCCATTATTTTAAAAAAGCTGAAATCGTTGGGATTCCGAGGCAACCTTCCGATATTCATCCAAAAGTTTTTAGCTCATCGCCATTTCAAGATTCGAATAGGAAATACACTATCAAGCGATTGTGAACAAATAAATGGCGTCCCGCAAGGCTGTGTTCTTAGCACAACCCTTTTCACACTTGCAATTAATGATTTGGGTACCAATCTTCCCCGTGGAGTGAGGGTGATGTTATTTGTGGACGATCTGGCGATATTTTACAGGTCCAATGACATCTCATGCATAAAAGAAAAACTTCAGACATCACTGAATCGCATAAACTTGTGGTCACATAACTCAGGACTCCAATTTTCAACCAATAAAACCAAGTGCGTTCATTTCAGTAGAAGAAGAAATACTCCTCAGTCACCTGAACTTCTTCTAAATGGCATCGCCTTACCATACGTCACTAGCTGCCGATTCTTAGGATTAGAATTTGATAGGAGATTGTCTTGGGAAGAGCACATAAGAACACTGAAAGAGAAATGTTTAGGAAAACTCGGGATATTGAAGGTCCTCAGTGGAACATGTTGGGGAGCAGACAGAACGTCCATGCTCAAGATATACCAAGCACTAATATGCTCTAAGATAGACTACGGTAGTTTTATCTATGGTTCAGCTCGTGGACATAATCTTGCTAGACTCAATTCAATTCACCATACTGGAATACGCATAGCTACAGGAGCCTTCAGAACCAGCCCTTCATTAAGCCTGTGTGTCGAGTCTGGATTACCCCCTTTATCATCTAGACGTAATAAGTTAGTTATTAATTATTTAAGCAGATTATACCCACAAACCACCCATCCAGCTCACAGATATATATTTAAACATAGATTCTCAACTAAATTTCAACAGAAAATTAATGCCACCTTGCCGTTGGCAGAAAGAGTAACCTTCATCATTAACCACTTAAAATCAATTAATGTTAAAACAATAGAAAACAATACCCCTCCTTGGACTTATAAAAAACCCCAACTATACCTTCAACTATCGAGGTCCACTAAAGAAAACACGAGCACATCAGATTACAGAAAAAGATTTGAAAAAATCATCAGCTCGTTACCGGAACACCAATTGATTTTCACAGATGGATCTAAATCAGACTCATCCACTGCATCAGCCTTTGTTACCTCTGATTCTACCCACAAGTTCAAGCTGCACCAGCTTTGTAGTGTTTATACAGCAGAAGTAAATGCTATTGCAATGGCTCTACAACATTCCATGAATCTGCCTATAAAGAATGTCACATTAGTCTCAGATTCGTTGAGCGCACTTAAGTCACTGGAAAACATGTATTCCAATCATCCAGGAATCCAACGAATTCTAGAAATTGAGAAGATGATGACTGAAAATAATAAATCAATTCATTATATATGGGTTCCCGGACACATTGGTATAAAGGGCAATGAAATGGCGGACAAGGCTGCTAAGGATGCACTTGCTCTTCCAGGTCGGGGCAAGAATCTCCTAACACCATCTGAACTGGCACGCCCTCTGAAAGAGAGAATATACATGGAATGGCAGAAAATATGGGAAGACAGCCCCCCAAGTAAGCTCAAAGGTATTAAGAGTAGTGTGAAGCCTTGGCAGACCTCAATTCGTGGCAGCCGCAGAGAGGAGGTGGTCCTCACCCGCCTCAGGATTGGCCATTCGAAGATTACTCACCTCCATCTTATAACAAAAGAAGAACCTCCACGATGTGAGTACTGTAATAACAGCCTTACTGTAGCCCACATTTTTGAACAATGCCCTTTCTATCGTAGAAAATTGCAACAGAAAAACATAACAAACAGTGTTTCAACAGCCTTGGGAAATGATATCAATAACGTGAATGCTGTAATGTCCCTTTTTGTCAAACTGGAAATTTACAAACATATATGATGATGCCACAATGAATTGTCACTGATACAATATCATTATTAATTTAATTGTTAAATTTATATAATTTTTTATTTATTTACTGATTTACTATTATTATTTTTTATTTTTTTTTTTTATTTTATTATTATTTTCGAATTTTTCTCTTTCTCGGCAAATGCCGGAAATAGCACCTACCCGGACCTAGGTCAAGGGTTAGGCTCGAATTACTTGTTAATATTTAGAAACTTTCGAACAATACTCGCAGTTCCAAGCAGCACTGCCTTTTGCATTTCTTCCAGGCTTTTCATAGGAAGATCTAGTGCACTGATGGTATCTAGCGTTATTTCGGGAATCAAACCATTAGTGGAAATGATCAAGGGGTAAACCCTCACTTTTTCAAGTTGATAAAGTTCTCTTAATTCTTCGCTAAGATCTTGGTATTTTCGAATTTTTTCTGCTACCACCTTCTGTACATTGTCACCTGATGGTACCCCTATTTCTATGATACTGCCAACTTTATCTTTTTTATTGACAAATAAAATGTCAGGTTTATTGTGAGGGATGGTGTGATCAGTGATAATGGCTTGGTCCCAGTACAGCTTGATGTGCCGCCTATCAAAAATTGTCTGTGGGCTATATTTATAATAAGGACAGGTGCTGCCTATAAGATCATGTTTCTTGGCCAATGCCTGGTGGACAACTTTCGCTACATTATTGTGTCTCAGCAAGTATTCTTTTCCTGCCAACATTTGACAACCGGATGTTACGTGCTGGATAGATTCTGCTGCGTTTTTACATAATCGACATCGGTCACAGATCTCCTCTTTACATATATATTTTCTATAAGCATTGGTGGCAACTACCTGGTCCTGAATGGCTAAAATAAACCCTTCCGTTTCGGGAAATAGGTAACCTTTTCTTAGCCATTTGATGGAGGCATCCCAGTTAATTTCCAATTCCGAGAGAGAATGATAAATACGTCCATGCAGAGGTTTATTTTTCCAAGATTCAATCAGGATCTCTTCAGTAGGAGCCTCTTTATGCTCCGATGATATTAAGTTCAAAGCAGTGTAAGCACTGTCCAAAGATTTTATAGCTGTCCATACAGGGGAGGTGTTTTGCAAAAAGCTATCTCTTAAGTGATGTTCTTGCTCTCTGCAACTTCTTAACAAACAAATTAGACCCCTTCCTCCCTGCTTTCGTGGTAAGTACATCCTTTCAACTGAAGATTTGGGATGTCGTTTTCTTTCAGAAGTGAAAAGGACTCTTACTAGGCGATTCAATTCTTCAAGCTCCGTATTGGACCACTTGAGGACACCAAAGGTATAAGTCAGTACTGGAATAGCCCAAGTATTTATTGCTTTGATTAAATTACCAGCTGACAAATAGGTCTTTAGGAGTTTTCTAATTCGTCTTTTGAATTCATCTTTAAAATTATCCTTATTACTTTTCTTGAATTTCAAAAGTTGACCAAAACCTAGATATTTGTAAGAGTCTGATTCGCTGAGTTGTTTTATTATTTCATAATTAAACTGCTCTACATCTGCACCATTAGATATTTCTCCCATTTTACATGAATTATAGCGCACTTATCTATTCCCAAAGTCATGCCAATATCATTACTGAATGATTTTACCATCTGAATCATGTTCGCCAATTCGTTTTCATTTTTGGAGTATAGTTTTAAGTCGTCCATGTACAGAGCATGAGAGATAATGCTTCCATTCCTACCAAGTTTGTAACCCATTCCAGATTCATTTAATAATTCACTAAGTTGATTCAATGCCAGACAGAACAGTAACGGGCTTAAAGAATCTCCCTGAAATATTCCTCTATTTATCGGTATGCACAGTTTGGAACTACTAAAATTGGGTAGGTGTAAAATCACTTTCCAAGTCTTAATCAAACGTTCTAATAAATCTACAACTTTACCATCTATTTTGTAGATTTTTAATATTTCTATTAACCACCTATGGGGTACTGAATCAAATGCCTTTTGGTAATCAATCCAGGCAATAGAGGCATTCCTTTTTTTCTTTGATACCTGTGATGCTATGAAAGAATCTATGATTAACAATTCTTTACATCCTTTGGCATCTTTCTTACATCCTAGTTGCTCCTTTGTGATGATATGATTGTTGTTAACATGCTCCGATATTTTATTACTTATCATAGATGTAAGTAATTTGTAAACCCCATTCAGGCAGGTGATAGGCCTTAGATCTTTAGGTTCAAGATAGTTTTTGGTAGATTTTGGTATCAAATAAGTTATTCCTTTATAGAAGTCTTCGGGTGGGATGATGGTATTGGCCAATAATTGTTTATAGTAAGAAACTAACGATGAATGAGTGCTAGTAAAA
>NZ_SZZZ01000046.1:0-7455 GCF_009830025.1 Pantoea sp. Taur | reverse complement strand
ATCAGCATAACGCGAATGCGGCGCGAGGAAATTGTCGTCAAATCCACGGGTTAACAAAGCATGCGGATGCAGGATTTGATGTTCATACACGCCTGAAAGTTTGTTCTGACGCGTTTGCTTTGGAATGGGCCTATATTTATAAAAAATATAAACAATTTCCAACTTTTGTGTACACAATTGAATAAAATAGTGGGCACAGGAAAGTACACATGCCAGAGCCGAACAAATGACACAAAAATCATACCTGACACCTCTGAAACCTATCGCCTCATTGTTCGGTATCTGTCTGAGACAAAGGCCGACTTCCATACATATCAACTGAAGGAAGAAAGATCACTAAGGGTGGTGATTCGTAACTTACACCACTCAACTCCTGCCGAAATTATTAATGAAGAGCTGAGCAACATGGGGTTCAAAGTGCGGCAAATAATTAACGTCCACAAAGAAAATAGAGAGCAAACAGGGCCTAGCTCTAAAACCCCACTTCCACTTTTTTTTGTAGACCTTGAACCAACCCCAGGGGTAGAAAAAATATATGAAATAAATTGTATCTACTATACAAAAATAAAAATTGAAAAACCCTATCCTAAGCGTGGCATTGTACAATGTCACAACTGCCAGTCATACGGCCACACAAGAAGATATTGCCATCACCTGCCTAGATGTGTTAAATGCGGGGAATCGCATAAAACTGAAAATTGCACAAAGCCTAGAGAAATCCCAGCAGTGTGTGCACTCTGTCACCAAGGACACCCAGCAAACTACAAGGGGTGTGAAACATATAAAAACATAAAACATAGATCCCAGCCAGCTCACCAGCAGACTGAAGCTGCAGGAAGAGGAAGACAACCTTCAAAAATGGCCACCTCATCTGTATCTTATGCCCAAATGTTGGGTGACAGGAATCAACAAATCGAAACCGGGGCCATGCCACAACCCCTTCAACAATCTCATCCTCAACCCCAAACTCAGCATGTACAGCCCAGACCTCAATTACCACCCAAACAACAATCCCAAACATCCTCGATCCCTTCTAATCCACACTCAACATCTCTTATTCCCCCACCCTCGAATGCCACAGATCTCACTACCCTACTCACTTCCTTCCTCTCCGAGTTTAGAACTCTCATTACTCCACTCATATCACTCCTTACAAATGTAATCTCCCATTTCATCCCTCCTCAGAGAAACCCCTAAATGTCACACACCAAACACCTATCCATTCTCCTTTGGAATGCGAATGGTATTCGAAACCACACCAACGAACTAACAACCTTGCTACATGACAAAGAAATTGATGTGGCACTGATTACAGAAACCAGACTGACCAGTAAACAACATCTCAACATATCACAGTACAACACTTATCGAACGGACCACCCTGACGGAAGAGCTCATGCTGGAACTGCTGTGATAATCCATCAGTCCCTCTCCCATCACCTCTTTCCCTTACCCGTAAATGATTTCCTTCAAGCCACCGCTGTAAAAGTCATGACCTTTTCCTTCCCTATCACAATAGCAGCGGCGTACTGTCCTCCGAACAAACCAATTTCCAATAACCAGTTCGACACATTCCTTAATTCCTTAGGCCACCATTCCCTTCTCGGTGCAGACTTAAATGCCAAGCACCAGCAATGGGGTTCCCGAACCACTAACTCCCGTGGGCGAACGTTGCTATCTGCACTTAATTTCCGAAATTCCAGCATCATCTCTCCTGGCACCCCTACGTATTGGCCAACTGATCCAAACCGAAACCCTGATCTCCTGGATTTCTTCATTCATTCCGGCTTAAATCCTTTAAATCACTCCATAGTCCGACTAGATGAACTTTCCTCTGACCATAGCCCCTTAATCCTAACTCTTTCCTTAGCTCCGATTCCCAAACTTCCTCCACCATCATTTATTAGAGGACCAATAGACTGGAACCTTTTCCGCCAATATATAATTGATTCCATAGACCTCAGAGTATCCCTGAAAACACCTCAAGACCTAGATGATGCAACATATTCCTTCACTAACGTGATCCAGCAAGCAGTTTGGACTGCATCCTCACCTCGTCCCTTCCCCAAACACCGTAAAAAAAATCCTCTACCCCAAGATCTAGTAGACCTTATCCAATCCAAACGACATTCCAGAACCCTTTGGCAAAGAACCAGGCATCCTGACGATCGGAAATCATATAACTACCTCACCAAACTACTTAAAAAGAACTTGGCTACCTTCAGATCCCAATCCTACAATTCCTATCTTTCCTCACTATCTTCTTCTGATAATTCCCTTTGGAATGTAACCAAAAAGATCCTAAAATATCAACCTGTTTCCCATCCCCTCCGACGTGAAGATGGTACCTGGGCTGCTTCTGATCAGAAAAGAGCAGAAGAATTTGCCAATCACCTTACTAGCACATTTCTTCCCCACTCCGAATCCCATCCTACCCACACTGCAAAAGTTAATGAGTTCCTCACCTCACCGATTCCTCTCTCTCTTCCCCCTAAAGCTGTCAACCCCTCTGAGGTCAAATTCCTTATAAAAAGATTAAAACCTCGTAAATCACCTGGATATGATCTCCTCACCTCCCAGATCCTCCGACAACTCCCACAAAAAGCTATAATATTCCTTACTTACCTGTACAACTGCATCCTACGAACAACCCACTTTCCTTTGATGTGGAAACATTCTACAATCATCCTATTCCTGAAACCAGGTAAACCCCCCAATAATACCTCATCTTATAGACCTATAAGCCTGCTTCCGATCCTCTCAAAAATATTTGAGAAAATTCTTCTCAAACGCATCCTACCCATCCTAGAATCCCAAAGAATCCCATCACATCAATTTGGTTTCCGCTCAAATCACTCCACTGTCCAACAAGGCCTTCGAGTAGTTGACCATATATCCTCGTCACTTGAAAGCAAACAATATTGTACTGGCGCATTTCTGGACGTAGCGCAAGCTTTCGACCGGGTATGGCATGCCGGTTTGCTCTTCAAGCTCAAGACCCATTTACCTCTCTCTTTATACCTAATCCTTAGATCCTACCTCTCAAACCGCACCTTTAGAGTACGCTGCAGCTCGGAATATTCCAGCTGCTATCCAATAGAGGCCGGTGTGCCACAAGGCAGTGTCCTCGGCCCAATCCTCTATATCCTCTACACCGCAGATATCCCTACTACTTCTGATACCTTCCTGGCAACATTTGCTGATGATACAGCTATCCTCTCATCCCATCCAGATCCCGAAACTGCCTCCTACCAACTTCAAAGACACCTCTCCCTGATTGAAGTTTGGTGCAACCAATGGCGGATTAAAGTCAATGAGTTAAAATGTAAACACGTGACCTTCACCCTTCGCCGTAAATCCTGTCCACCTATCTTTTTCAATGATACTCCCTTACCCATATCTGACACAGTACGGTATCTTGGCTTTCTCCTAGACAAACGACTTACATGGAACCCCCACACCAGACTCAAAAGGCAAGAACTTAACAGACGCTTCAGCCAACTGTACAGACTACTTAGTAGATCCTCTCACCTATCATTAAACAACAAACTGCTCATATACAAAACTATCCTGAAACCTATTTGGACCTATGGACTTGAACTGTGGGGGACAGCAAAACACTCGAATATCAAACGCATTCAATCCTTTCAGTCCAAAGTCCTCCGAACCATTGTAAATGCTCCATATTACGTCACCAATAGAACCCTTCATAATGACCTCAATATACCTTTTGTTCTTGACCTTATACCCTTGAAATTTTCCAAATTCCATCAAAACCTTTCCGATCACCCTAATCCTCTGGCTCAATCACTATCCAGTCTCAATCATCCCTACAACCCCCCTCGAAGGTTGAAACGGCAGTGGCCCCGAGACCTTTTGTAATGTGGTTTTTGGAGTTCTGGCGATGGCCAGCTTCTCCACTCAAGTCCTGAGCGTCTGTGGCTATAGCGCTCTCACTCAGCCTCCACTGGATTTAACACCGGTGACGCGGCTGAGTGTGTAGCGCTGGGATCTCCTGGAATCCTGCTTCGTCCTTCATAAGTGGGGGACAGGCTTGGTTCGGAGCTCTCCAGGCTGAGTGAGAGTATTGTACATAGGTATGAATGTGCTATGATGTTTATTTTATTTCCTTTTCTTTGATATTATTGTATATTTTTTTTGGACGCGGATAGACCATTAGTGATCACGCGAACTCTTACACCGTGGTTTCTTTTTGGTGCCACGCGCTTTCCAGAGGACCCATCTCTCCTTCATCCTCTCTGATTGCGCGAGTTTCCTTTCATCGGTCCAGAGCCTGTTGTTGTGGCTCTTCCCTTGACTCACGAAACTTTCGACACTGTTGACGGTTCTCCTGAAACTGTCGCGATCCAAGCAATCCGCCTCTTCTATTCCCAATGAGCGTGCCTCTTCCTTGACTTGTCTGCTGTAACCCCCATCGCTTTTATACCCCCAAATTTTCCTAAAGATTTGTTTGTTCAGTCTTTCCTCAGGCATTCTAATCATATGTCCGTAAAATTTAAGTCGTCTGGCCCTTATTTCATCTTCTATGTTCCTGTTTCCCTGGTATAATTCCTTATTGGCCCGTCTTCTGAACTCCCCCTCATGCATCCTGGGACCGTGTATTTTTCTGAGGATTTTCCTTTCTATTGTTTTAATTTTTTCTAGACTGGGGAGTTGCATAGTTTCCGCACCGTATAGTATCACTGGTCTGATTACGGTGTTATAGTGTCTTAATTTGGCGGCTTTGGATAGGCATTTCTTCCCGTATAATTTTGTCGTCGCATGGTTTAGGTGTTCTAGTTTGGCGATTCTGGTTTCCAGGCTTCTTTTTTCTGATCCCCTGTTGCTTACTATTTCCCCAAGGTATTTAAAGTGGTCCGTGACCTTGATTTTTCCAAATTTAGTTTCAACCCATTTTTTCCCAAATTTCGAGTCCGTTGTCATGAACTCGGTTTTTTCATAAGATACCTGTAGCCCTGTTTTTTCGGCAATTTCCTTGAGACAGTTAAGCTGTCTCACGGCATCCTGTTCCGACTCGGCCAGAAGGGCCAGGTCGTCGGCGTAGGCTAGGCATCTCACCTTGAGCCCCTTTTTTTTCCCTCCAAGAGTGGCTCCTATGTCGTTCTCCTTCCAAAAGTCCTTCATGATCTTGTCTAGGACTACATTGAACAGTAAAGGTGAAAGCCCATCGCCTTGCCGGAGTCCAGTGTCGATCGTGAACGGCTCACTGGTCACACCTCTGAACTTTATTTTGGATGTTGTGTTTTCCAGGGTCAGTCCTATGAGCTTTTGTAATTTGGCGTCGACTCCGTATTCTGCCAAAATTCTGATTAACGTTTCCCTATCGACGGAGTCGTATGCTTTTTTGAAATCCACGAAGGTGATGAACAGATTCTTCGTGGGGTGGTTCCTGAATTTTTTAATCAAAAGTTTTAAGCTGAGGATTTGCTCGGGACACGAGCGCCCTTTCCGGAATCCTCCCTGGTATTCGCCTAGTTTTGGGTCGAGTTGTGGTGTCAGTCTTTTGAGGAGTAATTTCGAAAAAATTTTGTATGTGACCGGTAGCAACGAGATTCCTCTGTAGTTGTCTACGTCAGTCGTGTTTCCTTTTTTGTGTAGCGGTGTGATTAACGCGGTGCCCCATCCCTTTGGTATTTCTTCCTTTATCCATACGTCCATCATCAGCTCCGCGGCTCTCTTTCTAAACTCATCCCCGGTCAGTTTCCACATTTCTGCGATAACTCCGTCTTCTCCCGGTGCTTTGTTATTCTTGAGTTCCGCGATTGCGTCGTCTATCTCTTCCTTGTCCGGTGGGTCTTCCCCTCCCCAGTCGGGCGTGTTGTTTTCCGTGACAATTTTTTCAATGGGTTTGTCGCAATTTAGAAGTTTCTTGAAATATGCCGCGAAGATCCCGCATACTTCTTCTTTTGAATGAGCGAGACCCCCGTCCCCGCGTTTTAGGACGAGATTAGGGTGGACGTATCCTCGGACCCTGTTGTTGCACGTTCGGTAATACGGTTGTATCCTGTTTTCTTGAAAGTCTTCATTGGCCCTCTGGAGTTGGTTATTTAGGAGTTCTCTCTTTTGTGTTCTTAGGTGTTTTGCAGCCTTCTTCCTTTCCTCCTCGAACCGTTTTCTGTTTGTCTCTGATTTGTTTTGGTTCCAGGTTTTCCACGCGTTGAGTCTGTTTGTTATGGCTTCATCGCACGTGTGATTCCACCAATCTACTTTGTTTTTCGCGGACTGAGGAGCGAGTTCCTCAGCGATTCTAGTTAGCTGGCCCGTTAAATCCTCCCAAGTGGAGGCCGGTTCTAGTTTCTCCTGGAATTCTTGTGCCTTGTGATTCGTGAGTGTGTCCCTGTCTATTCTCTTGGCTTGAGGTCCCTTATTCGTGTGTCCCTTTCTTATAACTGGTGCAATTTTAATTTTGATTTGTGACGGGTAGTGGTCGGATGTGACGTTTATGGCTTTTTTGACTCTGACGTTTTGGATCTCTCTATGGTACCGCCTCGTAATGGCAACGTGGTCCAACTGGAATTCTCCCAAGTTGGGGTTCGGTGATACCCACGTCTTTTTCCTACTCATCTTGTTTTTATAGTGTGTTGACATAATCTTGAGTCCCGCCTCTCTGCATAGTCCTATTAGCCTTTCCCCGTTCCTGTTGGTTCTGTAATGTCCGGGGTGAAACCCCACTGTTTCCCTAAATTTCTTCTCCCTACCAATTTGAGCGTTAAAGTCTCCCAGTAAAATTTTAACGTTGTTCCGTGGTATCCTGTGTACGGCCTCCTCTAATTCCCCCCAAAACTCGTCCACCTTATCCGGGTCCCTCTTGTTGTCCACGTTTATGGGAGCGTGCGCGTTGATAAGGGTGTACTTCTTATTGGCCCCCCTTACGGTGAGAGTCGAAAGCCTCGGTGATTTGGATGTGAAGTCTTCAATGGAGTTAAGGTATTTGTGATCTACAAGAAAAGCAGTTCCCAGGTGCGGCATGTTTCTCATGATCCGTTTCCCCGGCTTGCCCTTTAATATCCTGTATCCCCCAAAATCCACAATCTCTTCATCCGTGAACCTGGTCTCTTGCAATGCCAAAATCGAGATACCCAGGCGTCGGATTTCTTGTGTTAGTTGTCTTAGTTTTCCTATCTGTATTAGTGAGTTTATGTTGTATGTCCCCATAAAATATCTCTTTTTCCCCTTGAATTTCCCTCCCCCCTGAGTCAGTCTGTGTGTGTCGTCGGTTTCGTGGGTCTCCGATGTCCCACTAGAAGCTCTTATGTCGCTGGGCTCCCCGGAATCCGAATGCCCAGCTATTGTCTCGGGGTAGTTATTCTTTAGAGTAACCATTTCATAAGAGTTGTCAGCAAGTTATTTGGGTTAGCTTGCACTGACCGTGATACAACTGAGGGGTTAACCCCAGAGGATTCCGTTTTAGTTCGCTCGTTCTATGGCTTTCTA
>NZ_SZZZ01000045.1:0-7593 GCF_009830025.1 Pantoea sp. Taur | reverse complement strand
ACCAGCTTCCTCAAGGCAGCGGCTGATGAGCGCAGGGTCAAGAACATCCGCGAGCGTATTCAGAGGATTACGAAGAGAATCGTAACGAGAGACGATATCAAGGGCCTGACTGAGCTGCATAAAAAAATCCGGAAACGAAGCGTTTCCGGATTCTTACACAGCCACTGGATCGTTCAACTGATCCTTAACTGATCGGCATTAGGGCCGATTGGCCCCTTTGATTATTCTACCGCTTCAACGTGGCTGCGTCGGATACGTTTACGCAGGAACAGTGTGACCAGGCCAAACCACAGCACACCCGCCGCAAAGTTGATGCCGCTGAACCATGGTGTGCCACCACTGAAGTAGCCTGCTTTCGCCAGTTCAATCCCGATGGCCAATGTTAGAATACTGATCATTCCCAGCATGGCTGCCACGCTGCCTTTACCTTCGCTGCTGGAATACAGCGTCAGACGATACAGACCGGCGTTGACCATGCCCGCACCAAAGGCATACAGACTTAATCCTGCGGTCAGCAACAGGTAGGTATGGCTGTCGAGCAGGTTAGCCAGCAACGAGATGCTTAAACCCAGCAGAATCGGCCACGCAGCGAATTTGACCGGCTGCTCGATGGGAACGCGACCCGCCAGTTTACCCAGCGTCAGGTTGCCAGCGATCATGGCAAGGAACACTGGCAGTTGCAGCAACGCATACTCCATGCGCGATAAGCCCTCGTCATGCATCAGAATCACGGGTGACAAGGCAACCCAGGTTAGAATCGGAATAAACACCAGGCCAATAGCGAAAGATCCATACATCACCTGACGATCGCGTGCCAGACGGCCATAGGCGCGTGCCAGATTGGGCGGTGCGATTGAGTGGCTACGATCGCCAGCGGTTTCCGGCATGATGCGCCACAGCACCACAAAAGCCACCACGCTACAAATCGCAAACAGCCAGAACATGCTACGCCATTCACCCACGGTTAACCAGGCGGCACCCGCCAGCGGACCGGCCAGCGGGGCTAAGAGGGCCACGTTGGCCATTAGCGCCATCATGCGCACCGCTAAAGCCTCATCAAACGCTTCCTGCACGGCGGCATAACTGACTGCACCGATAAAGCACAGGCTGATGCCCTGAATAAAGCGCAGGGTGACAAACTGTTCGATGTTCGTGACCCAGGTGGTCAGAATGCAGGCCGCGGCAAAGAACAAAATGCCGAACAGCAGGACTGGACGGCGACCATATTTGTCCGAGAGCGGGCCGAGCAGCCACTGCAGCACCACGCCGCCCATCAGATAAGCAGTTAGAGAAGTCGACACCCATTCCGGGCCGACGTTGAATTCAGAAGTGACCAGCAGCATGCCGGGTTGAATCATGTCATGGGCGATGTAAGTCGCGAACTCAAACAACACCAGCGCGAGCGGGAACAGCAGCACCCGTCCGGTGAGTTGGGTAATCGGTTGATAGCGGGCCATCTGGCCTCCTTGTCAGAAAAAATAAAAACGCGACTGCCAGGCAGTCGCGTTTATCCATGTTGTTACAGCCGCTGTGAGTGGTGCGTGAGCGTTTAGTCTACGCGCAGAACACGGCTGGTGTTGGTGGTGCCGGTGGTTGCCATCACGTCGCCCTGGGTGACAATCACCAGGTCGCCCGAGACGAGGAAACCTTTGTCGCGCAGCAGGTTCACTGCATCATGCGCGGCGGCTACACCATCATTGTTGCTGTCGAAGTAAACCGGCGTCACGCCGCGATACAGCGCAGTCAGGTTCAATGTACGTTCGTGACGTGACATAGCGAAGATCGGCAGGCCAGAAGTGATACGTGACGTCATCAGCGCAGTACGGCCCGATTCGGTCATGGTGATGATGGCAGAAACCCCCTGCAGGTGGTTGGCTGCATACATCGCGGACATCGCAATCGCTTCTTCCACGTTGTCGAACTGCACTTCAAGACGGTGCTTAGACACGTTGACGCTTGGGATTTTTTCCGCACCAAGACACACTTTCGCCATCGCAGACACGGTCTCCGCTGGATACTGACCGGCAGCGGTTTCTGCTGACAGCATCACGGCATCGGTACCATCCAGCACGGCGTTCGCCACGTCCATCACTTCAGCGCGGGTTGGCATCGGGTTGGTGATCATCGACTCCATCATCTGCGTGGCGGTGATGATGGTACGGTTCAGCTGACGCGCACGACGAATCAACGCCTTCTGGATCCCTACCAGTTCTGGATCGCCAATTTCAACGCCGAGGTCGCCACGCGCGACCATCACCACGTCAGAGGCGAGAATGATATCATCCATCGCTTCCTGAGACGCAACGGCTTCTGCACGTTCGACTTTGGCCACCAGTTTGGCATCACAACCTGCATCGCGCGCCAGGCGGCGAGCGTAGTTCATGTCTTCACCATTTCGCGGGAATGACACGGCCAGGTAATCCACGCCGATTTTCGCGGCGGTAATGATATCGACTTTATCTTTCTCAGTCAGCGCTTCGGCAGACAAACCGCCGCCGAGTTTATTGATGCCTTTATTGTTGGAGAGCGGGCCGCCGACGGTGACTTCGGTGAAGACTTTCACACCCTGAACTTCCAGCACCTTCAACTGTACACGACCATCATCCAGCAGCAGGATGTCGCCCGGCACCACGTCTTCTGGCAGACCTTTGTAGTCGATACCGACTTTCTCTTTATCACCTTCGCCTTTGCCCATATCCGCATCCAGCAGGAAGCGATCGCCGACATTCAGGAAGACTTTGCCTTCTTTGAAGGTGGAAACACGAATTTTTGGACCTTGCAGGTCGCCCAGAATCGCCACGTGACGGCCAAGTTTAGCGGCAATCTCACGCACCTTGTTGGCGCGCATCTGGTGGTCTTCCGGGGTACCGTGGGAGAAATTGAGTCGCACCACGTTCGCGCCCGCCGCGATGATTTTTTCGAGGTTATTGTCGCGATCGGTGGCTGGGCCGAGGGTAGTTACGATCTTGGTTCTTCTGAGACGTCTTGACATGAAGGACTCCGTTGACAAAGGTTCGTGTCACTCTCAAGGGGACACGGTGTAATCGCATATTCTATATGATCGATGGGCTGTGATTCGACTCACATTGTGAATGTGATGTTAATTATTTTACTGCACCCGCTTTTCCAGGCGCGAATCTTTGAGCGCTTCTTTCACCCGTTTCAGGTTTTCGCGGAAAGCCGCGCCACGCTCAAGGGTAAAACCTGTCGCCAAAACATCAACCACGGTTAATTGCGCAAGGCGGGAAACCATCGGCAGGTAGATATCCGTATCTTCAGGTACATCGAGCGTCAGTGCGAGGGTTGCTTCTGCCGCAAGGGGTGAACCCGGAGAGGTGATAGCCAGTACTGTGGAAGCGTTTACACGCGCCAGGCGAGCCAGTTCTATCATATTTTTGGTTCGACCAGTATGTGATATGAGAACAAAAACGTCATTTGGTCCACTATTTATGCAACTCATGCGCTGGATCACAATATCCTCTGACCAGATGACCGGCAGATTAAAGCGCAGGAATTTATTGGTCGCGTCGTGCGCCACAACCGCAGAGGCGCCGAGACCAAAAAAGGCGATTTTTTGTGCCTGAGTCAGGGCTAGAACCGCTTGATCAATGACCTGAAGATCCAGCTGTTGGCGCACATGGCTTAAGCCGGCGAGGGCGGAATCAAAAATCTTGTGGCTGTAACTTTCAACACTGTCATTTTCTTCCACATCGCGACTGACCCAGTTCGGACCTTTTGCCAGACTCTGTGCCAGTCGTAACTTGAAGTCGGGGAAGCCGCGCGTACCCATACGATGACAAAAGCGATTGACGGTCGGTTCGCTGACGTCGGCGGCACGCGCCAGGGTGGCGATGCTGGAGTGCATAGCCTGCTGCGGAGCGGCCAGAATCTGTTCTGCCACTTTCCGTTCTGATTTGCTCAGCGCGTTAAGTTGCGCCTGAATATGTTCCAGCATGTCGTTAACCCGATGCGTCTCAATCACTTTCGTCGCGTTCATCACCTGATAAAACGCTGCCAATTCACAACAATATACCGTGTAATACGCCCTCGCACGCAGCAGCGGACAAATGTAAGCGCGTTTTTTTTGTCATACTTTGATCGTTGCCGGGTTTTATCCCGACAAACATCGAAACAGAAAAAGCGCGAAAAGCGCACACCACAACACACCTTTGTTCGCCATCATGTTCAAAGTAATGGCTAATGCCACACCGCGTCTGGGTTGTTCCGATGCGGGGAAAAAAGTACATTGTGCTGTAAGAAAATTACAATAAGGACCTGGGATGATGAGGACGCTCAAACCGGGTATATCCTGCAACGAGGAGAGGAAAATGGCGGTAACACAAACAGCCCAGGCATGCGATCTGGTTATTTTCGGTGCCAAAGGCGATCTTGCTCGCCGGAAACTGTTGCCTTCACTGTATCAGCTGGAGAAAGCCGGTCAGATTCACGACACCACACGCATCATCGGCGTGGGGCGCGCGGAGTGGGACAAAGACGCGTACACCAAAGTGGTGCGTGAAGCGCTGGAAACCTTCATGAAGGAGAAAATCGACGAAGCGCTGTGGGATAAACTCAGCAGCCGTCTCGATTTCTGCAACCTCGACGTTAACGACACCTCGCATTTCACCAAACTGGGCAAGATGCTTGACCAGAAAGATCGTGTCACCATCAACTACTTCGCTATGCCGCCGAGCACCTTTGGCGCCATTTGCGACGGTCTGGGCGCCGCCAAGCTGAATGCTAAACCGGCGCGCGTGGTGATGGAGAAGCCGCTCGGCACCTCGCTCGAGACCTCGCAAGAGATCAATGACAGCGTCGGCAAGTACTTCGAAGAGAGCCAGGTGTTCCGTATTGACCACTATCTCGGTAAAGAGACGGTACTGAACCTGCTGGCTCTGCGTTTCGCCAACTCTATCTTCGTGAATAACTGGGATAACCGTACCATCGATCACGTGCAGATTACCGTGGCGGAAGAGGTGGGTATCGAAGGTCGTTGGGGTTACTTCGATAAAGCTGGCCAGATGCGCGACATGATCCAGAACCACCTGTTGCAGATCCTCACGATGATCGCCATGTCACCGCCATCCGATCTCAGTGCGGATGCCATCCGTGATGAGAAAGTGAAGGTGCTGCGTTCGCTGCGTCGTATTGACCAGACCAACGTGCGTGAAAAAACCGTGCGTGGCCAGTACACCGCCGGCTTCGTGCAGGGCAAAAAAGTACCAGGCTATCTGGAAGAAGAGGGCGCGAACAAGCAGAGCGCCACCGAGAGCTTCGTGGCGATCCGTGTTGATATCGACAACTGGCGCTGGGCGGGCGTGCCGTTCTACCTGCGTACCGGTAAGCGCTTGCCGACCAAATGCTCTGAGGTTGTGGTGTACTTTAAGAACCCAGAGATGAACCTGTTCAAAGACTCTTATGCTGAACTGCCGCAGAACAAGTTGACCATTCGTTTGCAGCCGGACGAAGGGGTGGATATCGAGATCCTGAACAAAGTGCCGGGTCTGGATCACAAGCACAAACTGCAGACCACCAAGCTGGATCTGAGCTACTCCGAGACTTTCAATCAGTCACATCTGGCGGATGCCTACGAGCGTCTGCTGCTGGAAACCATGCGCGGCATTCAGGCGCTGTTTGTACGCCGTGACGAAGTGGAAGCGGCGTGGGGCTGGGTGGATTCCATCATTGATGCATGGAACGCCGATGCTGAAGCGCCTAAGCCATACCAGGCTGGCACCTGGGGTCCGGTGGCGTCCGTCGCGATGATTACGCGTGATGGCCGTTCGTGGAATGAGTTTGAATAATTTGTGATGGCACAGCCAGTGATTTAACTGCTGGCTAGGTATTAGAGACCACAGACAAACGCTTTCGATGATGATCACCGAAAGCGTTTTTTTATTTCTGTAAAATGTAAGCGTTGACGGGTCAGAAAGCGTGTAACAGTTTTTGCTGCACGGAGCAGGTTGATCAAATAAAGGATTATTGTGTGAATACGTTGGTAAAAAATGCATGGAGTTCAGCCGGTATGATATTGGGAGCGATAGCTCTGATTATCAGCCTTATCCATTTCTCAACTGGGCCTTACTCGGCACCTCCTTCGCTTGAGAGTGTCGTTGCCAGACACGTTGGCGAGATTAAAAAAGGCGTTATCGACGGATTGAAAGGCAAAGCTCCTTCCTCAAGTGAACCCGTCAGGAAAATCAATATCGATCAAATACTGACTACCGTTGTTCTTAGCCTCGCCGCGGCGGCCTTACTCATGGCCTTCGTTGGTGGTATGCGTAAAGAGAACAAATGGAGTGTCAGGGGCGCGCTGATATTTAGCTGCGGAACGCTCGCATTCCATGCCATTTTGCTGGGTATGGCATTTGCGTCCGCGATTATCCTGTTACTTATCGTGTTGTCATTGATATCTGGTTTTTTCGGATAAAGATTTATGCCAGGCAATGGGATGAATGATGCAGAAGGAAAAAACTTCCCATTGGAAAATTCATTTTTCTTAAAATTGAACCAGAGTTTCAATAATTTTTGATATCCGATAGACGCCGCTCCAGCCAATCTTGTATGGTAGAGCCCAAACATTGACAGCCGGATGCGAGTCGGGCTGATGCCACTAAGGAAACGTGATGAAGAACTGGAAAACCACTGCTGAACAGATCATGACTACGGGCCCGGTTGTGCCGGTGATCGTGGTGAATAAACTGGAACACGCCGTGCCGATGGCCAAAGCGTTGGTGGCCGGCGGTGTGCGTGTGCTGGAAGTGACGCTGCGTACGCCGGTGGCGATGGACGCGCTGCGTGCGATGATCAAAGAAGTGCCAGAAGCGATTGTCGGTGCGGGCACAGTGATCAACACCCAGCAGCTGAAAGAGGTGACTGATGCCGGTGCGCAGTTCGTGATCAGCCCAGGTCTGACCGAGCCGTTACTAAAAGCCGCAGTTGAAGGTCCGGTACCACTGATTCCGGGCATCAGCACCGTTTCTGAACTGATGTTGGGTATGGATTATGGCCTGCGTGAGTTTAAGTTCTTCCCGGCTGAGGCGAATGGTGGTGTTAAAGCGCTGTCAGCGATTGGCGGTCCTTTCCCACAGGTGCGCTTCTGCCCAACCGGCGGTATCTCACCGGCCAACTATCGTGACTACCTGGCGCTGAAAAGCGTGCTCTGTATTGGTGGTTCGTGGTTGGTGCCGAACGATGCGCTGGAAAGCGGCGACTGGGATCGCATTACGCGTCTGGCTCGCGAAGCCGTTGAAGGCGCGAAGTAACGCATCTGGCAGGGTGCGAATCATTGGAACTGAAAGGGCGGCCTGGTGGCCTAATGCCGATCAGTTAAGACAAAAATGATCGGTTGAACGATCCGGCAGTTCTGCAAGAATCCGTAATCTCTCAGGGATTACGGATTTTTTTATGCTTCTCAGTCAGGCTCTCGATATCGTTCATAAGTTTACGCCTCAGGAATTCTCGGGGCTTTCCGATCTCCTTTCTCCTGAACTCATTGACGAGTGTCTCGCTGATACCGGGACAGTGACGTTACGAAAGCGCCGTTTATCGATGGAAATGATGGTCTGGGCTGTAACCGGCATGGCACTTTTT
>NZ_SZZZ01000044.1:0-7959 GCF_009830025.1 Pantoea sp. Taur | reverse complement strand
TATGGAAAAACGTGTTTGCATTCCCTTCATGTCGCGTCTGGCCCGTGTGCTTGCGCTATTGTCCTGATACAGTGCATGTCTTGTAGTGTGCCATCTTCACAGGGGGTAATTCATGGCATGGCACAGTGTGTCACAGGCACAGAAGATGACCGGGAAAAGCCGCAGAACTCTTTATCGCGATATGGCATCAGGCCGTGTCTCATGGCGTAATAATGCCAGTGGTCATCGTGAGCTTGAGACGTCGGAATTGATTCGGGTCTATGGTGAAATTAAACAGGATGGCACTACTGAGCGGCACACGGTGGCACAGCCTGATGGCACAGATTCAGATAGCGAAATGATGGCTGAAATCCGGGTTCTGCGGCAGGAAGTGGCTGAGCTGAAATCCATGCTGCTCAGGCTTGAGCACAAGGAAGAAAAGCCGCCTGTTACAGCGGCACGTTGGTGGCGTTTCTGGCAGAAAAAGCCTACTTAGTCCTTTTCTCTTTTTCGTGGTCGAAGCTGATCACATTATCCGGCAGCGTTTCAGGCTCTTTCTTTTCCGGTGGCTTTTCAGTGACGGCACTGTGCCTGTTTTGTGTCATCAGCGTCCAGATGAACGCGCATACAAACCGGAAAGAGAAATATATCGGTATGCCTATCACGAAGGCGACAGCGGATAAGGCCGGAAGCAATATCCGGCCAAAAATCAGAGCACAAAGAACGCCTAAAACGATAACTAAGATCATGCGCCGTAGTATGGGTTCGGATCTGACATCCCCGCATACTCAGGGTCTTCCAGATAGTTAATACGTTTCAGCTGATACGGGTATTCACCTTTCAGAATCACAATAGGACGTGTAGGTCCCAGCCTCATCACCTCATCAGGCGTCAGTAGCTCCCGCCCGGCAAACTGCTGACTTGACCCCGAAGAACGCCCGCGATTGACTGAGCCGCCACCGCCTGACACCCCGCCGCCAGAGTTTCGCCCGGAATTCTGTGTTTCAAATTCAACCGTCGATTTACCCAGGGTATCGCTCACGTATTTGGCCGTGTCATAGTCATCTGTCCCGAAGAAGGTCTTTGCGGAGTTTGCCAGGAACGTCTGCCATTTAGGGTAGGTGCTTTTCAGCTGTGACAAATCCTGCAGGAACACCCAGAAAGACAGGCCGTAGCCTCTTAACAGGCTGACTGCGTCCTCAATTGACTTCATATAGCCCAGAACGTTGAACTCATCGAGGATGAAAGCAACGTTGTGAGCGGGTTTTGCCTTCGATTCCGTGACGGCTGAGATTACCGAACCAATAAACAGGCGAACAAAACGTGTATTGGCGGCAATGCGGTTGGCAGGTAACACCAGATAGACGGTCATCACTTCCGCCTTAATGGCGGACAGGTCGAAGTCAGAATGTGACAGTGCAGCTGCTACACGCGGATCGTCGAGAAAGGCCGTGTTTTTACGGGCGGTAGACAGCACAGAACCACGCTCACGGTCGGCCATACCCATCAGGGTGTTGGCCGCACGCGCCGGGATGCCGAAAGCAATATCTTCATCTGAGGCCATATCGGCCAGCACAGTTAACAGGTTTTCTTCATCACTGGTGATCAGGCGGCGCAGTTCGGCAAGATTGCGCCGGGATGCGTCGGGTAATGCTGATACATGCAGCATCAGCCCCTGCAGCAGCGTCCGGGCTGACTCGTCAAAGTGGTTGCCGTCACCGCCTTTCTCCGACACAACGAGGCTTTCAGCCAGTACGGCAGATTCGGCCACACAGTCCGGGCTGGCCACATTAAGACGATCCAGAACGTTTACTGACTCTTTCACACCGCTGGTCACGCCGAACGGGTCAATAACATGGACACTCTGTCCCATTTCACGACGACGACGACCGGTTACCTCTGCATTTTCGCCTTTTGGATCGAAGACCAGCGCTGACCCCTGATAAGTCAGCAGATTAGGGATGACCGCACCGATGCCTTTTCCGCTCCCGGTTGGTGCGATAGTCACAACATGCCCGGTAAAGCAAAATTTACCGTCCGTTCCGGCCGGAGGCGAAACCTCGCGGGCCAGTGTAAATCCCGTCTGTTTGGCCTTTGGTAACAGGTGATTGTTTTCCTGCATTTCTGCAGGTGTTCCCCAGCGTGACGAACCGTGCGTATGGTGCGCTGCAGGCGTAGCGGAAGCGGCGCCGCTTTCCGGTTTCCTGTCAGCATCAATGCCCGATACAAAACCACCTATCCAGCGCAGACCTGCGGCCAGCGCGGGGAAACGCCTGCAGCGCGAAGCGAGTCCCCCAAGGATTTGCCTGCTGCGCGAGTAAATAGCGAAGGTTGCGGCCAGCGCTGCGGCATACAGCACCCACGATGGCAGGAACGGCATAAATATCAGCGCGATCGCCAGGGCAATGGCGGGTACCACTGCGGCCATGACGGCCTTTACCGATGCCGTAAAGGCATCCAGCCTGACCCGCCGTGCGGTCACCACGCCCATTACGGCCACTATAATCAGGAACAACAGAACGGGCGCATATACCTGGCTTATCCGTGCCAGAATACCGCCGAAGTATCCTTCCACACTGTCACCTCTGAATTTTTTCGCTTTTTCTTCAACGATTTGATCTGACTGAGTCCGGTATGGTTTCTCTGCCTGGTCGCCTGCATTCCGGGCAATGCCCTCGATAAAACTTTGCGCCCTGACCCGCGACTGATAGACCAGCTGCTGTGCGATGCCTGCAGCTTTACTTTGTTTGTCCGGTTCCGTCAGCATCTGACTGACGCTATCAGTCAGGCCATCGGCGCTGGCCGGAGCAACAAGCCTGGCATTCTGAAACAGGTAATTCAGGTCACCACCAAAAAGCGCCTGAATGTTACCCGCCCCCATTAACGATGAATTGCTCTCTGCCAGCCTGTGAAGCTCGTTTATCTGAGGTGAGACTTTATCGAAGGCGAGCTTTACATCGTTCCAGTTCTGGCGAGCGCGCGCGCTCCGTATGGCATTCTCAGCATCACCCATGCTCTGAAAATTCTGTTGCCACTGGTCATAAGTATCGTTAACAGCCTGGCAGCGCTTTGTTTCCTGCAGCCGGGCAATATTTTTCAGCTGCTCGTCGCTCATGGTTTCCCACAGCATCGAGTTGGGATGACAGCGGGTAAATGTTTCCGCTGCGGCGTGTCCTGCGGGCAGCACTGTGGCTGCAAAAAACAGCCCGGCAAAGAAGTGTTTTTTCACGGTTAAATCTCCTGATCAGATTTTTCATCCGGCAATCGGCGATTGGCGTCGCCCAATGTCGGGGTAAAATATTTACTTTCTGGCGTCAACCGCCTTTAAATTCATTTCGTCAAACAACGCCCGGTCTCTGTCATTTTTCAGCTCGCTTTCAAGTAGATCGATAAGCTGCTGATAATTCCATTCCCCGCGCTTTATCTTGGCCATAACTGCGCCACCGATGAGAATCTTACGGCGCGTGTCTTTCTTTCTCTCCTCTGCCTGGTCTTTCTGTTTCAGCTGCTGAATCTGCGCCTTAATCTGCGATTCTTTAAGGCGCAGTTCTTCCAGTTTTTCAGCTCTGTTTTTTGCCATCGTCCCTCCTTTGGTTCAAATTTGAACAATAACGCCATTGCTGATATATTTCAACCCGAAGTATTACGAAGGGCGCACTTATGCAAACTCTACGAGTTTGCGTGCGGCAGGGTTTCACCCTGCACCCAAATTCAAATGAAAAAAGGAATAATCGGTTGGCAATTTTTCACCTCAGCGTAAAGACAATCAGCCGCAGCGCTGGCCGTTCGGCCACGGCGGCGATTGCCTATCGCACAGGTTCAAGAATTGCCGATGAAAGAACCGGACTTATTCATGATTACACCCGCCGTTCTGGTGTTGAGCATTCGGAGATTTTTCTTCCGTCCGATGCGCCAGAATGGGCCAGCCAGCGGGAATCACTCTGGAATGCCGTAGAGCAAAAAGAGAACCGCCGTAATTCGACCGTTGCACGAGAGTTTGAAATCGCTTTTCCGTCTGAACTTGACGGAAAGCAGCGGCTTGACCTGCTCCGGGAATTTTGCGGCTCACTGGTCGAGCGTCACGGCATGGCCGTTGATGCTGCTATCCATTCACCAGGCAAAGAAGGCGACCAGCGCAATTACCATGCGCACGTTCTCTGCAGTACGCGCCGACTGACAGCCGAAGGTTTTACCGACAAGACCCGCGAGCTCGATGACTTCAAAAGCGGAGAAGTCAGCCAGTGGCGAGAAGCCTGGGCCCGGATGACTAACCATCATCTGGAGAAAGCCGGGCTTGATGAACGGATCGATCACCGTTCGCTTGAGGCACAGCACGCAGTTGCGCTATCGCAGGGTGACAACGAGAAAGCCGCTAGGCTGGAAAGGCTGCCGACCATCCATATTGGTCACACTGCAGCTCACATGGAAAAACGAGGGATTGCGACTGACCGTGGCAACGAGCAGCGCCAAATCGTCCTCAAGAACAATCAAATCAGGACGCTTTCCCGAGGGCTGGACATGCTTGAGGGGATGCGGGAAAAAATCAGAGCAGCAGCTGCACCTGAAAAGAGTTCTCCGGCTTCTTCACAGGAGCGTCGGCAGACAGCTTTAGCGAAAAATCAAGCACCACCGGCTTTTGCCAGAGGCCGACTGCGCACGCTTTCCGACCTGGAAACGCTGGATATTGATAACCGATCCGGTTTATCGCGGCAGGTAGAGCGAGCGGAAAGCAGCGCCAGTCATATGCCATCGCCGGAAAAACCCGGCCCGGCAAAACCCATGTCCCCGGAGCTAGTCCGGCTGGAATGGCAGAATCTGCGGCGTGACAAGCTGGCATACGTGCAGAAAAAAGCCGGCCGGATTGCCGCCCGGGGGGCGGCACAGGTTGAACGCCAGAGGGAAAAGATATCCTCGCATGAGCAGATACGACCTGAACAACCCGCAGGCCTGATGGGGATGTTTAAGCGAAGCGCCTACGAGCAGGCATCCAGCGCATGGAAAAACATAAAAGACGGCCTCGACCGCCGTCTGTTACAGCTTAAAAACCGTCTCAGTCTGGTCAGAGGTTACATGAGGAAGTCCGGCTCTTATGAGACATCCTCTCCGGGAGAAAGGCTGGCAGACACGCTGGCCGCCAGAGACAACCCAGCCCTGGCCGGACAGGTTAAAGCGCTTGATACTCAGAAAAAAGCGCAGGAGCAGGCAGCATATCGATCCCGTATACAGGCCCGTAAGCAGGAGAGGACAGGCATGAAACAGGAAACTATCGAAGAACTTAAGCAGCGCGGTGATGCCCGGAGAGACAAGGCCGACAAAGCCGAACGCGCCGAACTGGAAAAGGCTTCTCATCTGGCCTCACTGCAGAACGAGACGCTCAGTGAGGAGAAAAAAGAACAGGAGCAGGGTAACAAGCCCGGACTCAGCAAGCGGGAGCAGCTCCTTGAGAAGTTCAGGAATAAGGCGGATAAAGATCGTCAGAACGAGCGCGGCGGCCGGGGGCGTTAGCGGTATGCAGCACAGCGCCAACCGCGCTGCATACCTCACCCGGCCAGACCGATCAGGTGTCTGAACGGGCTGGCCGCATTGTACTGATTCACGTTATCTAATGACATATGGTGGTTACATATGAGCGAAGAACAGCGCCGCAGGGGATTTACGAAAGCAGAAGCGAGCCTGAGGCTGGAAGGTATGGATCCCAGCGGAACTCCGCGTTATGAGTCCATTAAGTCCCGTATTATTTCGGGCGAGATCACTTACGAACAGGGGCGGGAAGAAATCCGTGCCTACTTCACAGGCCTGGAAAAAGGGCCAACTTTGGATGAGGAGTAAGGGATGGGCACTGATTTTGAAAATGTAAGAATGCGAACTTCGGTGGCAAAGATTAGACCCCTGCCAGGAGGGGCATGCTATGAGGCCAAAGTGACTCATATTTATGATTCGAATGGGAAAGAAATTTTGAATCCAGCATCCCCGGAATACTGGGGTTTCGCCTGGGGAATGACAAATAATGAAGCCCATAAACAGGCTGAGGAAATGGCGCTAGAAAAGCTGAAAAGTCATCTCTTACGAAAGGATTAACCAGTTATTTGGTGGCACTCGTATCAAAAACGGGATGAAACCGCGAACCATTCACTTCCATGCATAGTCATGCAGCCGCTTAGAAATCATCAGGTGCGGTTTTTCTCAATATGGGCATAGAAAGGTGCCGAAAACGGCCCGCTCGTGACAGAAACGCTCTGAGGGCTTCTCAGGGGGTGCCGCTAACAGATGTTATGGTAAATCTAGAGGCAGCGTGAGTAAAAAATGCCTGTACGCGATCTCATATGAAAGAGCATCAAACTATGGCATTAGATAGAATCAAAGTACGGTTCTGAGACGGGATGTCGTTACGTGATAAAGGAACCATCACCAAGGGTAAGGAATCTACTTAATGTCACGCTTTAAAGCTCTTCCACCGCAAAAAGTACCTGCCGAATTTGTTCATCACGAAGACTTTAATATATTGCATCCCGTTACAGGGCTTGAGTGCTGGGGAATTGTCAGGGTAACAAGCCAGCTACTGTCACAGCCTGGAGGCGAGATCTACCTTAGAGCAGGCAAACACATAGGGCCGCACAAAGGTTTCGGTATGCGTCACATTTGGGAAGAGCGTGGGCATGACCTTATAAAATGGGGCTATCCAACTTTTTACGATGTGCCACGTTTTGTATCTGACATCATTGTTCACGGTACAAACATTGTTTGTGAGTTTGATTCGATGAAGGGGTATGAGCGGCTTATCGTCCTTAGAGGGCGAAAAGGCTGTGTAGTACTATCCGCTTGGCCTATAGGTGAAGCAGAGATTTATTACAGCGTCGTTACGGCTTACCGTAATCGCACACCAAATGGTAAGGCAGTGGCGGTGATCGAAGGATTTCCCGGAGCTTAAATGAAAAAAGGCACCTGAGAAGGTGCCTTTTTTCATTTGAAATTAGGTGGGCTGGTAGTCGCAGCGCTTGCTTAGCTAACCTCTAGAGGTTGGGTCACATGCCAACTGGCCGAAACCAGATGCCGCTACCATGCAGATGGCGTGTCTGCACAATCCACACTTCCGATCCAATGTCGCCTGATGATCTGGAAGCCCTGCTCTTATTGAGCCCACGCTAATAATACTGCGCTATTATGATCTTATAAATTAGGCAAAACGTGCTATTTATTCCGGCAGGTGATATTTCGAGAGTTACTAAGAGGATGAAATGTGAAGAAAGCTTTCCTTTAAAGCCTAAGTACATTGACTAAACAAACTCTTGGCGAGTATCTTTCTGTCTAAACGAAAAAACCACCCTGGCAGGTGGTTTTTCGAAGGTTAGTTAATCCTGGCAGATTTACTAACCGCGGTAACTGGCTTTAACGGAGCGCAGTAACCAAAAATGTCCTTTCAGTGTAGCCTCAACAGGCCCAACACTTCAAGAACTCTCAGTGTACTTTAAGTGTACTTTCTTCGCTCCGTAAATCCGTTACCAATGGCTGCTGCCAGTGGCGATAAGTCGTGCCTATCCGGGTTGGACTCAAGACGATAGTTACCGGAGAAGGCGCAGCAGTCGGGCTGAACGGGGGGTTCTTGCATACAGCCCAGCTTGGAGCGAACGACCTACATCGAGCTGAGATACCTACAGTGTGAGCTATGAGAAAGCGCCACATGTCCCGCAAGGGAGAAAGGCGGTCAGGTATCCGGTAAACGACATGGTCGGAACAGGAGAGCGCAAGAGGGAGCGATTCGCCGGAAACGGTGATGATCTTTATAGTCCTGTCAGGTTTCGCCACCTCTGGCTTGAGCGTCCATTTTTTGTGATGCTCGCCAGGGGGGCGGAGCCTATGGAAAAACGTGTTTGCATTCCCTTCATGTCGCGTCTGGCCCGTGTGCTTGCGCTATTGTCCTGATACAGTGCATGTCTTGTAGTGTGCCATCTTCACAGGGGGTAATTCATGGCATGGCACAGT
>NZ_SZZZ01000043.1:0-8713 GCF_009830025.1 Pantoea sp. Taur | reverse complement strand
AGGAGCCGATGACCTCGCTTAACCCGGTGTTTACCGTGGGCGAGCAGATCGCCGAATCCATCCGTTTACATCAGGGCAAAAGCCACCAACAAGCGCAGGCCGAAGCACGGCGCATGCTGGATCTGGTGCGCATACCTGAAGCCCACAATGTGTTATCGCGTTTTCCGCATCAACTCTCCGGCGGCATGCGTCAACGCGTGATGATTGCCATGGCGCTGTCATGCAAACCGGCATTGCTGATTGCCGATGAGCCTACTACCGCGCTGGACGTCACCATTCAGGCGCAAATTCTGCAGCTGATTCGCGTGCTGCAAAAAGAGATGCAGACGGGGGTGATTTTTATCACTCACGATATGGGCGTGGTGGCGGAGATGGCCGATCGCGTACAGGTGATGTATCGCGGCGATGTGGTTGAGCGCGCGCCGGTACAGCAACTGTTTGATGCGCCGCAGCAACCTTACACCCGCGCCTTGCTGGCGGCCGTACCGAAGTTGGGTGCGATGAGCGGCCAGCCGCTGCCCGCTAAATTCCCCTTGCTGCACACCAATGGCCGAGAAGAGATCGTCACACCGCAGGATACGGTGCGCAGCGATGAGCCGCCGATCTTGCAGGTACGCGATCTGGTGACGCGCTTTGATATTCGTGGTGGGTTATTGAATCGCGTGAAACGCCGTGTGCATGCGGTGGAGAAAGTCAGCTTTGATCTGCATGCTGGCGAGACGCTGGCGCTGGTCGGCGAATCCGGCTGCGGAAAATCCACTACCGGTCGATCGCTGCTGCGCCTGGTCGCCAGCCAGGGCGGCACGATTACTTTTAATGGTCAGCGTATAGATGCGTTGCAGGGCAACGCGCTGGCTTCGCTGCGCCGCGACATTCAGTTCATTTTTCAGGACCCTTACGCCTCCCTCGATCCGCGCCTGACGGTGGGTTTCTCGATTATGGAACCGCTGCTGGTGCACAAAACCATGGATCGGCGCCAGGCGGAGAAGCGTGTAGCCTGGCTGCTGGAGCGCGTCGGTTTGCTGCCGGAGCATGCGCAACGCTATCCACACGAGTTCTCAGGCGGCCAGCGCCAGCGCATCTGCATCGCTCGCGCATTGGCCCTGAACCCTAAAGTGGTGATTGCCGATGAGTCAGTCTCGGCGCTGGATGTCTCGATTCAGGCGCAAATCATCAATCTGATGCTCGACCTGCAGCGCGAGTTTGGCATCGCCTTCTTATTTATATCTCATGATATGGCGGTGGTAGAACGCATCAGTCATCGCGTGGCGGTGATGTATCTCGGACAGATTGTGGAAATGGGGCCGCGTCAGGCGGTGTTTGAGCAGCCGCGCCATCCTTACACGAAAAAACTGATGGCCGCTGTGCCGGTCGCCGATCCGGCGCACCGTCATCGCGAGCGGGCGTTAATGGTGGATGAAATCCCCAGCCCGATCCGCCCATTGGGTGATGAGCCAGAAGTGGCACCGTTACTGGAAGTGGCACCGGGGCATTTTGTTGCCCGCCACGCCATTAGCGGTGCCTGAGCAGCAAGCAACCGCGTCATCCACGGATGTCGCGCATGACAGGGATTACAGGAGAACGATAACAATGCACCACATTATGCGAAAAGGGGTTATCACTGCCGGGTTGTTGAGTTCAGCGTTGGCAATGCCAGCGTGGGCAGCGAAGGACGCGGTGATTGCTGTGGCGTCAACCTTTACCACTATGGATCCGTACGACGCCAATGACACATTGTCGCAGTCGGTGGCCAAGGCGTTCTATCAGGGACTGTTCGGCTTTGATAAGGACATGAAGCTGCAAAACGTGCTGGCGGAAAGCTATCACGCGAGCAGCGATGGCTTAACTTACACTATCAAACTGCGCTCGGGCGTGAAGTTCCAGGATGGCACCGATTTCAACGCGGAAGCGGTGAAGGCCAACATCGACCGTGCCAGCAATCCAGACAATCACCTCAAGCGTTACAACCTGTTCAAGTATGTCGCCAGCACCGAAGCGGTGGATCCGACTACGGTGAAGATTACGCTCAAGCAGCCGTTCTCGGCCTTCATCAACAACCTGGCGCACCCGGCGGCAGTGATGATTTCGCCCACCGCCCTGAAGAAATACGGTAAGGACATTGGCTTCCATCCAGTGGGTACCGGTCCGTATGAGTTTGTCACCTGGAATCAGACCGACTTCGTCAAAGTGAAGAAGTGGGATGGTTACTGGAAGAAAGGCTATCCGAAGCTGGACAGCATCACTTTCCGCCCGGTAGTAGACAACAACACCCGTGCGGCGATGTTGCAGACCGGTGAAGCGACCTTTGCATTCCCGGTACCGTTTGAGCAGGCTAAATTGCTGCAGGGCAACAGCAAACTCGACGTCGTCACTACGCCATCGATTATGCAGCGTTACATCAGCCTCAACGTGACGCAGAAGCCGTTTGATAACCCAAAAGTGCGTGAAGCGCTGGAATACGCCATCAACCGTGAGGCGCTGGTCAAAGTGGCGTTTGCTGGTTATGCCACGCCAGCCACCGGCATCGTGCCACCGGCGATTGATTTTGCGCAGAAATATCCAGCGATTAAATACGATCCGGCCAAAGCGCGTGAGCTGTTGAAAGAAGCGGGCTTCCCGAACGGTTTCGAAACCACCTTGTGGTCATCTCACAACCACAGCACCGCGCAGAAAGTGTTGCAGTTCACTCAGCAGCAGCTGGCGCAGGTCGGCGTGAAGGTGAAAGTCACGGCGATGGATGCGGGTCAGCGTGCCGCAGAAGTCGAGAGTAAAGGGCAGAAAGAGAGCGGTGTGCGCATGTTCTACACTGGCTGGTCGGCTTCGACCGGTGAAGCAGATTGGGCACTGACGCCGCTGTTTGCCACCACCTCCTGGCCGCCAGCCATCTTTAACACGGCGTTCTACAGCAATCCGCAAGTGGATAAAGATCTGAGCGATGCACTGAAAACCACCGATCGTGAGCAGAAAGCCAAACTGTACAAAGACGCTCAGGATCGTATCTGGAACGACCATCCGTGGATTCCGCTGGTGGTTGAGCAGTTGCTCTCTGCGAACAATAAAAACCTCACCGGTTTTTATGTCATGCCCGACACCTCATTCAATTTTGATGAGGCGGATCTGAAGTAACAGGCGCGGCCAGCCTTGCGAGGCTGGCCGCTGCTGCGCAGGATTTTGCATGCTCAACTATTTTCTCAAACGATTATTGGGGCTGATCCCCACGCTGCTGATTGTCGCGGTGCTGGTGTTCCTGTTTGTCCACCTGTTGCCGGGCGATCCGGCGCGCCTGATTGCGGGTCCGGAAGCGGATGCCTCGGTGGTGGCGCTGGTGCGTCAGGAACTCGGTCTCGATCAGCCGCTGATCCAGCAGTTCTGGCACTTTATTCTCAATGCGCTGCAGGGGGATTTTGGCCAGTCGATGGTGTCGAAACGTCCGGTCTCGGAAGAGATAGCCGCGCGCTTCTTCCCGACGCTGTGGCTGACGCTCACCAGCATGGTGTGGGCGGTGATTTTCGGTATGACCATCGGCATTACATCCGCCGTCTGGCGCAACCGCTGGCCCGATCGTATCGGCATGACGCTGGCGGTATCTGGCATCTCTTTTCCCGCTTTCGCCTTAGGCATGCTGCTGATGCAGGTGTTCTCTGTTGAGCTGGGTTGGCTGCCAACGGTCGGTGCCGACAGCTGGAAACACTACATTCTGCCGTCGATAACCCTGGGTGCAGCCGTGGCGGCGGTGATGGCACGCTTTACCCGCGCCTCGTTTGTCGAGGTGATGCAGGAAGATTACATGCGCACCGCGCGCGCCAAAGGGGTACGTGAGTCGCTGGTGGTGGTCAAACACGGCCTGCGCAATGCGATGATTCCGGTGGTGACCATGATGGGCCTGCAGTTTGGTTTCCTGCTCGGTGGCTCGATTGTGGTGGAAGTGGTATTCAACTGGCCCGGTTTAGGCCGCTTGTTGGTGGATTCGGTGGAGATGCGTGATTACCCGGTGATTCAGGCCGAGGTTTTGCTGTTCTCGCTGGAGTTCATTTTGATCAATTTGATTGTCGATATGCTGTATGCGGCGATCAACCCGGCCATCCGTTACAGGTAAGGAGTCGCACTTGAAGAACTGGCGACGCGCAGCGGCATTGAAAACCATGCCGATGATGACGGAAACCCGGGTACGTACGCCGTGGCGCGAATTCTGGCGCCGCTTTCGCCATCAACATGTGGCGATGGTGGCGGGCTTATTTGTGCTGCTGTTGATTGTGGTGGCGTTTATCGCTCCGTTTATTGCCCCGTTTGATGCGGAAAACTATTTTGATTACGACCGGCTGAATGACGGACCGTCGATGATGCACTGGTTTGGTGTGGATTCTCTGGGGCGTGACATTTTTAGTCGCGTATTGGTCGGCACGCGCATCTCACTGATTGCGGGCTTCTTCTCGGTGGCGATCGGTGCGCTGATTGGTACGGTGCTGGGGTTGCTGGCCGGTTATTACGAAGGCTGGTGGGATCGCATTACCATGCGTATCTGTGACGTGCTGTTTGCTTTCCCCGGCATTCTGCTGGCGATTGCGGTGGTGGCGATCATGGGCAGCGGCATGAGCAATGTAATTGTGGCGGTGGCGATTTTCAGTATTCCAGCCTTTGCTCGCCTGGTGCGTGGCAATACGCTGGTGTTGAAACACCAAACCTTTATTGAATCAGCCCGCAGCATCGGCGCATCCGACTGGACGATTATCATGCGTCACATTCTGCCCGGTACCGTGTCGTCGATTGTGGTCTATTTCACCATGCGTATCGGTACGTCGATCATCACGGCGGCGAGTTTGTCTTTCCTCGGACTGGGCGCGCAGCCGCCCACGCCGGAGTGGGGCGCGATGCTTAATGAAGCGCGTGCCGATATGGTGATTGCGCCGCATGTGGCGATTTTCCCCAGTCTGGCGATTTTCCTGACGGTGCTGGCGTTCAATCTGTTGGGTGATGGACTGCGGGATGCGTTAGATCCGAAGTTAAAGACCTGAAATATCAAATCGGTGCGCGTTAGTGCGCACCCTGAAAAATCCCGTTGTGCAGGTCAGGTCGCCACTTATGGCGACCTGATTTTTTCTGTTACCTCAGAACGTTTCCCAGTTGTCGTTGCTGTGTGCACCGGCAGCGGGTAAGGCGCGTGGTGTGGTTGCGACAGGGGCTTTCACCGTGTTTGTCACCGGTGCCATCACTGCCCGCGTCCCGGTTTTAAAGCGCGCCACCGCCGAAGACAGGCTGCTGGCCTGCTGCTCCAGCGAAGCCGAGGCGTTAGCGGATTCCTGCACCAGTGTGGCGTTCTGCTGCGTTACGCGATCCATCTCGTTCACTGCCACACCAATCTGATCGATGCCGCGACTCTGCTCGTCAGAGGCCGACGCAATTTCGCCCATGATATCGGTCACGCGCGTTACCGCGCTGACGATCTCCTGCATGGTATCGCCGGCGCTGCTCACCTGTTGTGAACCTAAATTAACGCGCTGCACGGAGCCCTCAATCAGTAGCTTAATCTCTTTCGCTGCCTGTGCACTGCGCTGCGCCAGGCTACGGACTTCACCCGCGACCACCGCAAAGCCACGACCTTGTTCACCGGCGCGAGCGGCCTCAACGGCAGCATTCAGCGCCAGAATATTGGTCTGGAAAGCAATGCCATCGATCACGCTGGTGATGTCGGCGATTTTCTTCGAACTGTCGGCGATGTCGCGCATGGTTTTTACGACGCCATCCACCACGTTGCCGCCTCGGTCAGCCGTTTCCGATGCGGTTTTCGCCAGCTGCGTCGCCTGACGTGCGTTATCGGCATTCTGTTTAACGGTGGCGGTCAGCTCTTCCATGCTGGCGGCGGTCTCTTCCAGCGAGGCGGCCTGTTGTTCAGTGCGGGAGGAGAGATCGTTGTTACCGTTGGCGATCGCGCTGGCACTGCCGAAAATGGCATCGGCACTGTCGCGAACATTGTTAATAGTGACCAACAGTGCTTGCTGCATATGGTTGAGGCTCGCGGCAATGGCGGCCATTTCACTGTGTCCTTCAATCTTCAAACTGGCGGAGAGGTCGCCTTCGGCGAAGCGCTCCATCTGCTGCTGCACTTGCTTCATCGGCGCCAACAGGATGCGGCGAACCAGCAGCCAAACCACCAGCAGCAACAGCACCACAATCACTGCCATCGCAGCAACCATCACCAGCATATGCTGATAAGTGCTATCGTTATCTGCAGCGCGGGAATTGATTAACTGCACGTTGTCGCCACGCCACTGCTTGTAGGCCGCTTCCAAATCGTCCTGCGCCTGTTGTGCATCCAACTCGCCATAGGCGGCGTAGTTGTTGGCTTGCAGGAAGGTCGCGGATTGATTCAGCAGTTGGTAATAGTTCGCGAATTTGCTCTCGATAAGCTCGGCGGCTGCCGCACTTTGCCCCGCAATCCGTGGGACACTCTTGTAGCGGTCAAAGTGCTGTTTCGCTTCATCAAGCGAGGCGCCCGCGGAAACCAGCAGCTTGCTGATGGCAGCGCGTGAAGCATCATCGGTCTGATTCTTCAGAATGCGAATCGCCACGCGGTTGATGATAACGCGCGTTTTCACCAGCGTTTGCCAACTGTCGGAGAACTCACGCTGTTGATGCGACAGCTGGTTACTGGCAGTGAAATTATGCTGGCCAGCGATCAGGGAAGATAAAAACAGTGAGCCTGATATGGCCTGCATAGCGGTGAATACCAACAGCATCAATATGATGGCAGTCACAATTTTCATTTTCGTTAACATGATTTTCCCTGAGCAAAGTAGGCTAGTAGAGAAGTTATCGGTGTAAAAGCACATTGCTTAAGAGCCGCAATAAAAATAATTGCAGTAAGTGATAATGTCGTGCAGGAGAAATGCAGTGAAACCCTTTGATTACGAACAAGACTTTAAGAATATCGATTTCCGACAGCGGCCAGACCTTTATCAGGTTGGGCGCGGTGAGCAGGGGGTATTAATGGTGGAGCCTTACAAGAGTGAAATTCTGCCATTCTGGCGCTTCCGGACCGTGGAACTGGCTCAGGAATCTTCCGTTCAGATCATGCAGTTGTTTGAGGACTATCGCGCACAGGACGACTTTGTCGGCATGGATATGGCGCGAAAATTTATTCAGATGGGCTATACCCGCGCGCGCCGATACAGTAATCACAAAGGCGGACGCAAATATGATGCAGACGGTAACGAGCTACCTCGTACCACAGAAAAAGAAAAGGCCGCTGCGGCGGCCATATTCAAATCATGCTGGGATCGGCTAAGAGCGGACACCGATTATCTGGCGCGCAAACGTGCGCACCAGCAGAAGCACGGTTAAACGCGCGTACCCCATAAATCGTACTCATCGGCGTGTTCGACTTTAACACGTACCACATCACCGACTTTCACCTGACGATCGCCATTCAGATACACTGCGCCGTCGATCTCAGGTGCATCGGCCATGCTGCGACCCACCGCGCCTTCTTCATCCACTTCATCGATGATCACCAACACTTCACGGCCGATTTTCTCCTGCAAACGTTCGCTGGAGATTTTCTGCTGCAGCTGCATGAAGCGATCGAAACGTTCCTGCTTCACCTCTTCTGGCACCTGATCCGGCAGTTGGTTGGCCGTCGCGCCTTCAACCGGGCTGTACTGGAAGCAGCCAACGCGATCCAGACGCGCTTCTTTCAGGAAGTCGAGCAGCATCTGGAAATCTTCTTCGGTTTCGCCTGGGAAGCCGACGATAAAGGTCGAACGCAGCGTCAGTTCCGGGCAAATTTCGCGCCAGCGTTTGATGCGCTCCAGCGTACGTTCAACCGCACCAGGACGCTTCATCAGCTTCAGTATGCGCGGGCTGGCGTGCTGCAGTGGGATATCGAGGTACGGCAGAATTTTCCCTTCGGCCATTAACGGAATCACGTCATCCACATGCGGATACGGGTAGACATAGTGCAGACGCACCCACACGCCGAGTTTCGCTAGCTGTTCGCACAGGCTGACCATGCTGGTTTTCACCGGGGATCCATTCCAGAAACCGGTGCGGTGTTTCACATCCACGCCGTAAGCCGAGGTGTCTTGCGAGATCACCAGCAGCTCTTTCACGCCGGCTTCCACCAGACGTTTGGCTTCATCCAGCACCGAACCAATCGGACGGCTATCAAGATCGCCACGCATGGATGGGATAATGCAGAAGGTGCAGCGATGGTTGCAGCCTTCGGAAATTTTCAGGTAGGCGTAGTGGCGTGGCGTCAGCTTAACGCCTTGCTCTGGCACCAGGCTCAGGAACGGGTTGTGTTCCGGCTTTGGCACATAGGTGTGAACGTGCGACAGCACTTGCTCGTAGCTATGCGGGCCGGTGATTTCCAGTACCTTAGGATGTACTTCGCGGATCTGATCCACTTTGGCACCCAGGCAACCGGTGACGATCACTTTGCCATTCTCGTTCAGCGCTTCACCGATCGCTTCCAGTGATTCCTGTACGGCGCTATCAATAAATCCACAGGTGTTAACGATGACGATCTCCGCATCATCGTAGCGTGGCACCACATCGTAGCCTTCAGTACGCAGTTCCGTCAGGATGCGTTCTGAGTCGACGAGGTTTTTTGGACAGCCGAGTGAGACGAAGCCTACGCGCGGCGGATTTTTGACATGGCTCATAAGGATAATAATTCATCATAATTAGTGTGGATAGGCGGGGGATTGTACAGAGG
>NZ_SZZZ01000042.1:0-9602 GCF_009830025.1 Pantoea sp. Taur | reverse complement strand
CAGAGATGGTCAGACTACCGGGACGACGGGAGCGCTCGTTCCCAAGGGTGGTGAAAGAGAGACCCTATAAATATCCGACAGCCAGAAGAAAAAATGCCAGTCAGGCTTAACTGACTGGCATTAGGCCTTTCGGCCCGTTTTCTTTTATGCGTTCTGGCGCCACCATTCGGCGAGCAGAATGCCAGTCGCCACGGAGACATTAAGACTCTCAACGTTGCCGGTACCGCCAATCGACAGGCTGATATCGCCCTGCTGGAAAGCGCTGTCGGACAGACCTTCACGCTCTTGTCCCAGTACCAGAACCATTTTGGCTGGCAGCTCGGCTTTCGCCAGCGGCGTGCCTTCATGGCTGGAGGTGGTGACAATGGTGTAACCCGCTTTACGGAAGGCTTCGAGGCCACTAGCAAAACTTTCACCGCTGATCGCCTGCACATGTTCCGCGCCACCTTCTGCGGTACGTACTGCCGCGCCCGATTCCAGCAGCGACGCATCGTTGACCAGCAAACCTTTCACACCGAAGTGTGCGCAGCTACGCATGATACCGCCGAGGTTGTGCGGGTTGCTGACATCTTCCAGCGCCAGCACGCAATCTTTGGTATCCGCTTTTTTCAGCCACTCAGAGACTTCCATGCCCATACGTTTCTTGATGATGAAGCACACGCCGCCGTGGTGTTCGGTGCCTGAAGCCTTAGTCAGCTCGGCATCATCCACCACGTGGTAGGCTTTACGGTTGGCCGCTAACCAACGCAGCGTTTCGCGGAAGCGCGGGGTGACGCTCTGGATAAACCAGGCACGTACAATGCTCTCTGGGCGGCTGGCAAACAGCGCCTGGCAGGCATTTTCGCCGTAAACGCGCGTCTCTTCCTGACGCTGACGGCGAATCTGCTCGGGATCGATCACCGGCTTGTTGCTGGCTGCATCATCAACCTGGCTGTCATCAGCCACTGGCGGACGAGAAACGGTGCGCCACGGAGAATCACCGAAGCTGCGGTTGTCATCACGATCATCGCGACGACCGAAGCTGCGACCGCGGTCAGCATTGCGTGCATCACGCACGGGCGTTCCGCGTCCACCTGCACTGCTGCGACCACCTTCTTCATTATTACGTGCAGTACGAGGACCAGAACGACGATTATCTTCCTGGCGCGCAGCAGGACGGCCGCCTTTGCCGGTACGAGGATTTGGCTTTTGGCCTGCATCCTCATCACGTACATACATCACTTTTACCTTGCCGCTTTTGCCTTTAAATTCGTCGTTCATTTGTTCCTCCTGCATTGAGAGCGCGAAGATTACCTGATGTGCTGGAGCTTAGCTATCAACTATTGAACCTATTGGGCAATCCAGATTGAGCATAGCACTCAACCTTTTCATAATGTTCGGCAATCATAACATTTACAGGTCCGGTTTGAGGTGACGATGAATACTGTATGTGCCTCCTGTCAGGCAACTAACCGCGTTCCCGAGGAACGTATTGCCGATGGCGCCAAGTGTGGTCGCTGTGGCGACGAGCTGTTCAATGGTGAAGTCGTGAATGCCACGGCAGCCACGCTGGATAAATATTTGCAGGACGATTTGCCCGTGGTGGTCGACTTTTGGGCGCCGTGGTGCGGTCCGTGCGTGAACTTCGCGCCTGTTTTTAAGGATGTCGCTGACGAACGCCGCGGTAAAGTGCGCTTTGTGAAAGTGAACACGGAAGCCGAACCGGCACTCAGCTCACGCTTCCGCATCCGCAGTATCCCGACCATTATGGTGTTCAAAAAAGGTGAGATGGTCGACATGTTAAACGGGGCAATGCCCAAAGCGCCGTTTAATGAGTGGCTCGACGAATCACTTTAAGCACCTCAGGCCAGCCCCTGTGCTGGCCTTGCCGTTAGCCTTCCATTAAACTGGCGTTTTTTTCCTGCCTGCGATTCTATGTCTGAAAATGCCGTTCTGCGCTTACGTGCGCAACGTTTAGCACGCGCTACGCGCCCGTTTCTTGCCCGTGGCAATCGCGTGTTGCGTTGCCAGCGTTGTCTGTTGCCGCAAAAAAATTGCCTGTGTGCCACGCTGCAACCGCAGCTAGCACGCAGCCGTTTTTGCCTGGTGATGTTCGATACCGAGCCGATGAAGCCGAGCAATACCGGACGCCTGATTGCCGATATCCTGCCTGATACGCTGGCGTTTGGCTGGTCACGCACCGAACCTGATGAAGCGATGCTCGCAGCAGTGCAAACCACCGATTATCAGCCACTGGTAGTATTTCCGGGCTCGTATGCCGATGCAGGCAGGGAAGTCCTCACCGCACCTCCGCTCACCGGCAAACCACCGCTATTTATTATGCTGGATGGCACCTGGACCGAAGCCCGCAAAATGTTCCGCAAAAGCCCCTGGCTGGATGCGTTCCCGGTGATGTCACTCAACGTTTCCACACCTTCGCGCTACACGCTGCGGGAAGCGCACGGCGAGGGCCAGCACTGTACCGCTGAAGTGGCCGCCGCGCTGCTGGAACAGGCTGGCGATGTTGAGGCAGCAAGCGCGTTACAGCAGCATTTTGAGCATTTCCGCCACGCTTATTTGGCAGGCAAGCCGCATCATCCTGTGCACTATCAGGAAAGTGTGCTGTAGGGATCGCCTGATTTTTTAACTCGTCCGTTTGATTTATAGTCGCACATCGCCATGGAGTTGGCTCCCAACATAAGGATGATGCGCTATGAAAGTCTGGTGGCTTGTTGTGCTGCTGATAGCGGGCTGCAGCACGGCACCGCAAACTGACCGCCCTTACCCACTGCAGTTACAATCCGTTAGCACACGCCCAGGTGGCATCATTAGCGTTGCTGAATTGCAGCCCGGTGATTTGCTGCTCTCCTCCGCCACCTCGCCTCAATCCTGGGGCATTCGCCTGATTAGCTTCAGCGGTGTCAGCCATGCCGCAATCTACCTGGGTGATCGGCAAGTGGCGGAAGCCGTGGGCAGTGGTGTCAAAATCATTCCGCTGCAACAGGCTATTGAGGAGAGTAATAATGTGTTGGTGCTACGCGTGCCCAGCCTCACTCAAGACCAAAGCTCGCTGTTGCGCGAATTTGCCCACCAGCAACAAGGCAAAAAATACAATTTCAAAGGTATCGTGATGTTCATGCCGTTTATGGTTTCGCGCCGCGTCTGCGAGCTGCCGCTGATGCATGAAAATCTACGTAGTGCCTGTCTCACTGCATTAGCGCGCGTGCAACTCGCCGACGTTGACGATCCTCAAGCCAATCGCTTCTTCTGCTCAGAATTCGTCATCGCAGGATATCGCCATGCAGGCGTCGAGCTACTTCAGGGACAGGCGAGCTGGGTCAGTCCGGCTGATCTCATGCATCTGCGTGATGGAGATGTCTCAGCATGGCATAGCGAGCAGAATATGCAGTACATCGGCCATTTAAAGCGCTGGAACCTTAAAGAGATCCTCAGCCTGCGATCGGCGAGTCGGCAAGCAGAGTAAAAAGCGTTTACAATCATGCCAATCTTGATGTCGGGAGCGGATGATGAGCCAACGCGGACTGGAAGCACTGTTACGACCTAAATCAATCGCGGTGATTGGTGCGTCAGTTACACCGGGGCGCGCCGGCTACTTTATGATGCGTAATTTGCTGGCTGGCGGATTTAGCGGTCCGGTGCTGCCGGTCACGCCGAAGTATAAAGCCGTGAGCGGTGTGCTGGCCTGGCCGGATATTGCCAGCCTGCCGTTCGCACCCGATCTCGCCATTATCTGTACTCATGCCAAACGCAATCTGGAGCTGCTGAAGCAGCTGGGTGAAAAAGGCTGCAAAGCCTGCATCATTCTCTCCTCGCCCGCCAGTCAGCTTGAAGAATTGAAGGCCTGTGCCAGCCAGTGGCAAATCCGCCTGCTCGGCCCGAACAGTCTGGGATTGCTGGCCCCGTGGCAAGGATTAAACGCCAGCTTCTCGCCGGTGCCGATCGCAAAAGGACGCATTGCCTTTATTTCTCAATCCGCTGCGGTATCCAACACCATTCTTGATTGGGCTCAGCAGCGCAATCTCGGCTTCTCCTGGTTTATCGCTTTGGGCGACAGTCTGGATATTGATGTTGATGACTTGCTGGATTTCCTGGCGCGTGACGGTAAAACCAGCGCTATTCTGCTCTATCTAGAGCATCTCAGTGATGCGCGCCGCTTTGTTTCGGCCTCTCGTAGCGCCTCACGCAATAAACCGATTCTGGTGATCAAAAGCGGTCGCAGCCATCAGGCACAGGCGATGATTGGCACACTCAGCGGGCTGGATGCAGCATGGGATGCCGCGATTCAGCGTGCCGGTTTGCTGCGGGTGCAGGACACGCATGAACTGTTTTCAGCGGTGGAATCGCTGAGCCATATGCGTCCATTGCGAGGGGATAGATTGATGATCATCAGCAATGGCGCAGCCCCCGCTGCCTTAGCACTGGATGAGCTGTACGCGCGTAATGGCAAACTGGCTACGCTGAGTGATGAGACTTTACAAGCCTTGACCACGTTGTTGCCCGAGGGCGTTGGCCGCGGTAATCCGCTGGATCTCAAGGACGATGCCACCCCAGCGCGCTATGTTGCCTGCATTGAACAACTACTGGATAGCCATGAACTTGATGCATTAATGATTATCCATGCCCCGAGCGCTGTGTCTCCTGCCACCGAAACGGCCGAGCAAATTATTGCGGCAGTGGCAAAACATCCGCGCGGCAAACAGGTGACACTTCTCACTAACTGGTGTGGCGAATACTCGTCACAAGCCGCTCGTCGTGCTTTCACTCAGGCCGGAATCCCCACCTGGCGCACACCGGAAGGCACTGTAACTGCATTTATGCATCAGGTTGAGTATCGCCGTAACCAAAAACAACTGCGTGAAACCCCCGCCTTGCCGATCGGCCTCACGCAAAATAGTACGCAGGCGCACCAACTGATTCAACAAGCGCTGGATCAGAGGATTAACACCCTGGATACCCACGAAGTGCAGCCGGTGCTGCAAGCGTATGGTTTGTCGACGCTACCGACCTGGATTGCGAGTGACAGCCGTGAGGCCGCCACTATTGCCGATCAGATTGGTTATCCGGTGGCGCTTAAGCTGCGGTCGCCGGATATTCCACACAAATCAGAAGTTCAGGGCGTGATGCTGTATCTGCGCAGTTGTGAGGAGGTCGAGCAGGCCGCTGAAGCGATATTTGATCGCGTGCGCCATACCCATCCTCAAGCCCGAATTGATGGATTGCTGGTACAAAGCATGGCGAATCGTGCGGGTGCGCAGGAATTACGCGTGATGGTGGAGCAAGATCCGCTGTTTGGTCCCATCATTATGCTGGGTGAAGGCGGCGTAGAATGGCAGGCCGATAAACAGGCTGCCGTCGCACTCCCCCCATTGAACATGACGCTGGCGCGTTATCTGGTGATTCAGGCGATGAAGAGCGGCAAAGTGCGCAGTCGCAGTGCGTTGCGTCCACTGGATATTGCCGGGCTGAGCCAATTGCTGGTGCAGGTTTCAAATCTGGTGGTAGATTGCCCGGAGATCCAGCGGCTGGATATCCATCCGCTGCTGGCCTCCGCGAATGAATTCACCTTGCTAGATGTCACGCTGCAACTCGCGCCCTTTACCGGTGATAACGAAGCACGCCTGGCTATCCGTCCTTACCCGCATCATCTTGAAGAACAAGTACAGCTGAAAGATGGGCAGTATTGCCTGTTCCGTCCGATCTTGCCGGAAGATGAACCACAACTGCGCGCGTTTATCGCTCAGGTAACGAAGGAAGATCTTTATTATCGTTATTTCAGTGAGATCAATGAGTTCACACATGAGGATCTCGCCAACATGACCCAAATCGACTATGACCGAGAGATGGCCATTGTTGCAGTACGACAGCACGACGGGAATGATGAGATTATTGGTGTGACGCGTGCGATCTCGGATGCCGATAACATTGATGCGGAGTTTTCGGTGCTGGTGCGCTCCGATCTTAAAGGACTCGGGATGGGCAGACGATTGCTGGAAAAGATGATCCGCTATACGCGCGATCATGGTCTGCAACAATTGAACGGTATCACCATGCCACACAACACCGGCATGATTACGCTGGCACGAAAACTGAATTTTCGTGTGAATATTCAATTGGATGATGGCATTGTCAGCCTGAATTTACCGCTCGGTGAGGCGTGATGATATCCTGTACAGAAAGGTAAAAATCCTCCTTATCAGGCCGGTTGATGTTATTATTTACCGTTAGGATCATGATTTGATGGCAAAAGGCCATGCAATGAACAGAGAAGAAGTGCACTGTGATGTTGTCTAAATTTAAACGCAATAAACACCAACAACACCTCGCACAGCTGCCTAAACTGTCACAATCCGTGTCGGATGTGACCACGCTTTACTCGCCTGCCGAGTTCCGTGAGACCCTGCTGACGAAAATCGCTGCGGCTGAAAAACGCATCTGCATCGCCGCGCTCTATCTCGAGAACGACGACGGCGGGCGTGGCATCATGCAGGCACTCTATGCTGCGCGTCAGGCACGTCCGGAGCTGGATATCAGCATTCTGGTGGATTGGCATCGCGCGCAGCGTGGCCGAATTGGCGCCGCTCGTGGACTGACCAACGCTGATTGGTATTGCGAGATGGCAGCACAGCATCCCGATATCGCTATTCCAGTGTATGGCATTCCCGTTAACACGCGTGAAGCACTTGGCGTACTGCATCTTAAAGGCTTCATTATTGATGACACCTTACTGTATAGCGGCGCCAGCCTGAATGATGTTTATCTGCATCAGCATGATAAATATCGCTATGATCGCTATCAGCTAATCCGCAATCCACAATTGGCGGACACCATGTACGCGTGGATTTGCGAAAATCTCAAGCAGTCCGATGCGGTTAATCGCCTTGACCAGACTGAGCGTCCATCCAGCCCTGAAATTAAAAACGAAACACGCCAGTTCCGCCAGGATTTGCGCAGTTTTAACTACCAGTTCGCGGGGAATACTGACAATGAGTCACTGGCGGTCACGCCGCTGGTGGGCCTTGGCAAACGCAGTCTGCTCAATAAAACCATCTTCCATTTGATGCCGTGCGCCGAGCGTAAACTGACGCTGTGCACGCCTTACTTCAACCTGCCAGCGATCCTGGTGCGTAATCTGATCCACCTGCTGCGTCAGGGTAAAGAAGTGGAGATCATCGTGGGCGATAAAACCGCCAACGATTTCTACATCCCGCCTGACCAGCCGTTTAAAATCATCGGCGCACTGCCCTATCTGTATGAGATCAACCTGCGACGCTTTCTGAGCCGTTTGCAGTATTACGTCAATAACGGCCAGTTGACGGTGCGTTTGTGGAAAGACGGCGAAAACAGTTATCACCTGAAAGGTATTTGGGTGGATGACGAGTGGATGATGATTACCGGTAATAACCTTAATCCGCGCGCCTGGCGACTGGATTTGGAAAATGCGGTGCTTATCCATGATCCGAAGAATGAGCTGGCAGAACAGCGCGAGAAAGAGCTGGCGTTGATTCGTGAACATACCACGACGGTCCAGCACTTCCGCGAATTAGAGAGTATTTCTGACTATCCGGCGAAAGTACGTAAGTTAATCCGTCGTCTACGCCGTATCCGTATTGACCGTCTTATCAGTCGCTTACTCTAGCAGATGCGTGCGTTCATCCTCTGCGTAGTTTTACTTTGTAGTGGATGTGCGCATGTGGCACAAGATAACTGGACCGGTAAGGACAAAGCCGAACACTTCTTCTCTTCTGCCGTGCTAGCCGCTGCCGGCAGTGAAATCTCCCAACACCAGCATCAAAGCCGTGGACAAAATTTACGTTTTGGCTTTTTGTTCTCGCTGAGTTTTGGCGTAGGAAAAGAGTTATATGACAGCCGCTCTTCGGGGAGCGGCTGGAGTTGGAAAGATCTCAGCTATGACGTGGCGGGAGCGGCCACTGGCGTTGCCTTGTGGAATTTAAGCCAATAATCACAGTGCAATGCCCTTCCCTTTGCGATGGAGCATCAGGGAAATAACGAAGGCCAACGCCCCCATAGCCGACACATACCAGAAGAAACTGGTTTCAATCCCCTCTTTCTTCAGCAGTAAAGCGACATACTCGGCCGAACCACCAAAGATCGCATTAGCCACCGCATAAGATAAGCCAACACCTAGCGCGCGCACTTCTGGCGGGAACATTTCTGCTTTCAGAATGCCACTGATGGCGGTATAGAAGCTGGTGATAATCAGCGCCAGCATGATCAGTGCAAATGCGGCCCAACCGCTCTGCACATTTTGCAGCATCATCAGGATCGGCACGGTACAGATCGCTGCACCCGCACCAAAGATCATCATCGAGGATCGACGGCCGATCTTATCTGAAAGCGCTCCAACGATCGGCTGAATCAGCATGAAGACGAACAATGCAGCAGTCATCAATCCGCTGGCACTGCGTGCATCCATCCCAGCCGTGTTGACGAGATACTTTTGCATGTAGGTGGTAAAGGTGTAGAAGCTCAGTGAACCGCCGGCAGTAAAACCCAATACCATCAGAAATGCGCGTGAGTGATTGCGCAGCAAACCCATAACGCTGCCCGCATCTTTATGTTCACGATTCTTTTTCTCGGAGGTTTCATTCAGTGAGCGACGCAGCCACAGAGCGACCACAGCCAGCACGGCGCCAAGGAAGAAGGGGATACGCCAACCCCAACTGCGCAACTCTTCGTCGCTGAGGATCTGTTGCAGCACCACTACGGTAAGTACCGCTAACAGCTGCCCGCCGATCAGCGTCACGTACTGGAATGATGCGTAAAATCCTTTACGGCCCTCTAAAGCGACTTCACTCATGTAAGTGGCGCTGGTGCCATACTCTCCTCCCACTGACAACCCTTGAAACATACGCGCCAGCAGCAGGATCACCGGTGCCGCTACGCCAATTTCGCCGTACCCTGGCAGGCAGGCGATCACCAGGGATCCTAAACACATCATGCAGACAGAAATCAGCATTGAGTTTTTACGTCCATGGCGATCGGCGATATAGCCAAACAGCCAGCCACCAATCGGACGCATCAAAAATCCAGCGGCGAATACACCTGCTGTTTGCAGTAACTGCGTAGTGGTATCGCCTGCCGGGAAGAATACATGCGCGAAATAGAGTGAGAAAAAGGAGTAAACGTAGAAATCAAACCATTCGACCAGATTGCCTGATGATGCGCCAACAATCGCCCAGATGCGCTGTTTGCTGTTTATCGTTGATTCAGATGGTGCCACTTTTTGTTGTAGTGAGTCGGTCATGTCTTACCTCATTTCCTTGCGATAAATTAATGCCAAAGGATTCAGTAAAGCACGTGTTGAGCGGTTTCGGGAATTGGATGACGTTGAAGGTGCTAATTTGTGATTAGTAAGGGATTTTGGGGGTGAAATTAGGGCGATTGCATGCAATTTCAGCGTTATATAGACGTAAAAAAACCCTGAACTTTCGTTCAGGGTTTCTTCACTTGTTTAATGCCTGGCAGTTCCCTACTCTCGCATGGGGAGGCCCCACACTACCATCGGCGCTACGGCGTTTCACTTCTGAGTTCGGCATGGGGTCAGGTGGGACCACCGCGCTACAGCCGCCAGGCAAATTCTT
>NZ_SZZZ01000041.1:0-9685 GCF_009830025.1 Pantoea sp. Taur | reverse complement strand
TGGCGGAACTGATCATCGACGGCATCAAGACCAACGTCGAGCTGCAGATGAAAATCATGTCCGACGAACATTTCCAGCAGGGTGGCACCAACATCCACTATCTGGAGAAAAAACTCGGCCTGCACGAGAAGTAATCGCAGCGCAGAGCAAACAAAGGCCGGTTAATCCGGCCTTTTTCATTTTTGTTACCGTTGAGGTTGCATAATGGATTGGCGTTTTTTACAAGCGAACAAAGAGGCGCGCTGGGCATTTTATCTGACGCTGGCGTACCTCGCCGTCTGGGGCCTAAGTGCCTGGCTAGGCGGCAATGAGAGCGGCATCACCGGATTACCGCACTGGTTTGAGCTCTCCTGCATTTTCGCCCCGCTGCTATTTATCGTCCTTTGCTGGGTGATGGTTCGCCTGTTGTATCGCGACATGTCGCTTGAGGATCAAGATGGACAGTGAAATCATTCTGCCGCTATTAGCCTATCTGGTCTTGATCGCCGGTTTATCGGTGTTTGCGATGCGCAAACAGCGTCAGGGCAATTTCCTCACCGAATACTTCCTCGGCAGCCGTTCGATGGGTGGCTTTGTGCTGGCCATGACGATTACCTCCACCTACATCAGTGCCAGTTCGTTTATTGGCGGGCCGGGTGCTGCCTATAAATATGGTCTTGGCTGGGTATTGCTGGCGATGATTCAGGTGCCGGCGGTGTGGCTCTCGCTCGGTGTATTAGGAAAGAAATTCGCCATTCTCGCGCGCCGCTATAACGCTGTGACGCTGAATGACATGCTATATGGCCGCTATGGCAGCACACTGCTGATTTGGCTCTCCAGTATTAGCTTATTAGTGGCTTTTGTTGGCGCAATGACCGTACAGTTTATTGGTGGTGCACGCCTGCTGGAAACCGCTGCGGGTATTCCCTACGACACCGGCTTATTAATTTTTGGTGGCACCATCGCGCTGTATACCGCGTTTGGCGGCTTCCGTGCCAGCGTACTCAACGATGCGATGCAAGGCCTGGTAATGCTGGTCGGCACCTTCCTGCTGCTGTTTGCCATTATCCATCAGGCGGGTGGACTCGAAACGGCCGTGACGAAACTGCGCACCATCGATCCCCAACTCGTGTCGCCGGAAGGTGTTGGCAACGTCATTAATCCGACATTCCTGAGTTCTTTCGCCGTGCTGGTCTGCTTTGGCGTGATTGGTTTGCCTCATACTGCGGTGCGCTGTATCTCCTATAAAGACAGTAAAGCCATGCATCGCGGCATCATTCTGGGCACCATTGTCGTGGTGATTCTGATGCTCGGCATGCATCTGGCGGGGGCGTTAGGTCGTGCCATTCTGCCGGATCTCACGGTTCCGGATCGCGTGATCCCGACGCTGATGATCACCGTGTTGCCGCCAATGGCAGCCGGCGTGTTTCTCGCTGCACCGATGGCAGCAATCATGTCAACGATTAACGCGCAGCTGCTGCAATCCTCCGCTACGCTGATCAAGGATCTCTATTTGCGTATTGCGCCACAGCACAGCGAGAATGAATCGCGCCTGCGTATGCTATCCGGCACTATCACTTTCGTGCTGGGCATATTGCTGTTACTGGCGGCGTGGAATCCACCGGATATGATTATCTGGCTCAATCTGCTGGCCTTTGGCGGACTGGAAGCCGTGTTCCTCTGGCCGCTGGTATTGGGACTGTATTGGGAGCGCGCTAATTCGACAGGTGCTATCAGCGGCATGGTTGTCGGCGCGGCTTGCTATACCTTACTTGCCAGCCTGAAAATTGAACTATGGGGCTTTCACCCTATCGTTCCCTCATTGACCTTAAGCCTGCTGGCCTTCGTGGTGGGTAATTTGTTTGGCAGCACGCCTGAAGCGCGTCACGCTGCGGTGAAATAAAGAGAAACGCTATGCCTTGGATTCAAATCAAAATTAACAGTACCGGCGAAAATGCCGAGCCGCTGAGCGATGCGCTGATGGACGTGGGCGCCGTCTCGGTGACGTTTCAGGATACCCATGACAACCCGGTTTACGAACCGCTGCCGGGTGAAACACGCTTATGGGGCGATACGGATGTGATTGGTCTGTTCGACGCCGAAACCGAGATGGACGATGTGGTGGCCGAACTGAGTCAACATCCACTGCTGGGATCGCATTTCCATTACAAGATCGAGCAGATCGAGGATAAAGACTGGGAACGTGAATGGATGGATAACTTCCACCCGATGCGTTTTGGTGAACGTTTGTGGATCTGCCCGAGCTGGCGGGACGTGCCGGATCCGAATGCCGTCAACGTGATGCTGGATCCGGGACTGGCGTTTGGTACCGGCACCCACCCGACCACTTCGCTCTGTCTCACCTGGCTTGATGGACTTGATCTGCAAGGCAAAACTGTGATCGATTTTGGCTGTGGATCCGGCATTCTCGCAATAGCTGCCCTTAAACTGGGCGCGTCGCAGGCTATCGGGATTGATATTGATCCGCAAGCGATTCAGGCCAGCCGTGACAATGCTGAGCGCAATGGCGTTTCTGATCGTCTGTCGCTCTATCTACCGCATCAACAGCCGGAAAACCTGCAAGCTGATGTGGTTGTCGCCAATATCCTCGCAGGCCCGCTACGTGAGCTGGCGCCGCTGATTAGCGTATTGCCAAAAGCGGGTGGGCATCTGGGATTGTCAGGCGTTCTGGCCAGCCAGGCTGAAGGTGTCTGTGAAGCTTACGTTGAGCGTTTCACGCTCGATCCGGTGGCTGAAAAAGAGGAGTGGTGCCGCATCACCGGCGTGCGCCGCTGAGTTTGATCACCGGCTGGCTTCGCTGGCCGGTTTGCTGTCTGGCCATCGAGACAGTGAAAGCGACTCACCCTCTGCATATCAGCCGCAAATCTGCTACCTGAAAGCAATCAAATTAGTACATTTAATAATCATATCGCCGTCATTTCTCTGGCTAATTACCGGATGTGGCGGTTTTTATGTCGTGATTTTGGGCATGTTTTAAGAAAAACTTTTGCTCACAATTTCAGCATAATTTTTTAATGCACTGAATTATATAGATTATTAGTTGTAGCATTGCTGTTAAGGCCGAATTCCTCGCAGTTTAACGGTGAATTGTTCAAAGTTTGGCCTTTCATCTTCGTTAAAAAATGCGTAATATACGCCGCCTTGCGAACAGTTAGGGTCACTTCTTTTTCATGCGCATTGGACACCATCAGCTACGTAATCGACTCATCGCTGCACCTATGGCTGGCGTTACCGACAAGCCATTTCGCACCTTGTGTTACGAGAACGGCGCGGGTATGACTGTCTCCGAGATGCTGTCATCAAACCCAGAAGTTTGGGCCAGTGATAAATCCCGTTTGCGTATGGTGCATAGTGACGAGCCTGGAATCCGTGCCGTGCAAATTGCCGGTTGCGATCCTGATGAGATGGCTGCTGCCGCGCGCATTAATGTGGCGTCTGGCGCGCAGGTCATTGATATCAACATGGGCTGCCCGGCTAAGAAAGTGAATCGTAAGATGGCTGGCTCAGCACTGCTGCAGCATCCGTCACTGGTGGAGTCCATCCTCCGTGCGGTAGTGAATGCAGTTGATGTACCGGTTACGCTGAAGATTCGCACCGGCTGGGACAAAGAAAATCGTAATTGTGTAGAGATTGCCCAATTGGCTGAACGCTGTGGCATTCAGGCTCTCACCATTCATGGCCGCACGCGCGCCTGTTTGTTTGAGGGACATGCTGAATACGACAGCATTCGGACAGTTAAGCAGAGCGTTTCCATTCCGATTATCGCGAATGGTGACATTACTGACCCGCATAAAGCCAGAGCGGTGCTCGACTACACCGGAGCCGATGCTCTAATGGTAGGTCGCGCTGCTCAGGGAAGACCGTGGATCTTCCGGGAAATCCAGCATTATCTGGACACAGGGGAGCTGCTGGCACCGAAGCCGCTGGCTGAAGTGAAGCAAATGCTGATTGGACATATACGGGAACTGCACGACTTTTATGGTCAGCGCAAGGGATACCGTATTGCTCGTAAACACGTTTCCTGGTATTTGCAGGAAAGTGCTCCTGATGACCAGTTTCGGCGCACATTCAACGCCATAGAGGATGCCAGCGAACAGCTGGAGGCGTTGGAGGCATACTTCGAAAATCTTGCGTAAACGAAATAAAGAGCTGAAAGAACTATGTTCGAACAACGCGTAAATTCTGATGTACTGACCGTTTCTACCGTTAACTCACAGGATCAGGTGACGCAAAAGCCACTTCGTGATTCGGTAAAACAGGCACTGAAGAACTATTTTGCTCAACTGAATGGTCAGGATGTAAGTGATCTGTATGAGCTGGTATTGGCTGAAGTTGAGCAGCCTCTGTTGGACATGGTGATGCAGTACACCCGTGGCAACCAGACCCGTGCAGCTCTGATGATGGGTATCAACCGTGGTACCCTGCGTAAGAAGCTGAAAAAATACGGCATGAACTAATTGTTCTTTGCTGCGCTAACGCCAACCCTCGGGTTGGCGTTTTTGTTTGTGCCTCACCAATAGTTTCCCTGCGTTAGCAACGGATGAAACAATTGTCGCGGATATGGTAACGATAGTTGCAATTGCATCCGTGATATTTCGTCTCTCTTACCACACGTCTTTTGCCCCTTTTTAGCGCCTGCTTTGTGCGTCATAACGCCCGCCATGCCGCTTTCCCAGTGATCCTGCACTGTTTCTACCGTAACCCTGCAAACGCATACATTTTATCCTGAGTGATGGCTCACACTGCTTCCACATAGTGAAACTATTTGCACTATTTGTGATCGCGTCGTCTCGTCATGCAGCCTTTTGGTGCGCGATAGTAGCCAAAATTTCTGGATGCGTCCTTTTATTAAAAGATCTTTCCAGTGAATTCAGGATTCTGCAAACCTGGCATTACCTTTGCAGAGTCGTGGATGGCTAACCGCCACAGACAGAAAAAAGCGCACATTAAAGTGCGTGCAAACATAACAACACACGATCTCGCCACACAGGATGCTTTATGAAAAAGATGATGCTTTCCACCCTGGTCGCTGCAGCCTCGCTGTTCGCCGTTACTCAACAAGCGCACGCAGGCACCACGCTGGATGCCATTAAAAAGAAAGGTTTCGTACAGTGCGGTATCAGCGATGGCCTGCCAGGCTTCTCCTACGCTGATGCCAGCGGCAAATTTACCGGAATCGACGTGGATGTTTGCCGCGCTGCTGCGGCTGCGGTATTTGGTGATGCAAGCAAGGTGAAATACACCCCACTGACGGCTAAAGAGCGTTTCACTGCGCTCCAGTCTGGTGAAGTGGATATCTTGTCTCGTAATACCACCTGGACCTCTTCGCGCGATGGTGGCATGGGCTTCTTGTTCGCTGGTGTGAACTACTATGACGGCATCGGCTTCCTGACCCATAAGAAAGCGGGCCTGAAAAGCGCCAAAGAGCTGGATGGTGCCACCGTATGTATTCAGGCCGGTACCGATACCGAGCTGAACGTGGCTGACTACTTCAAAGCCAACAAAATGCAGTACACGCCAGTGACCTTCGACCGTTCTGATGAGTCAGCGAAAGCACTCGACAGTGGCCGCTGCGATACCCTCTCTTCCGACCAGTCTCAGCTGTATGCACTGCGTGTGAAACTCGGCAAGCCGGATGATTTCATCGTGCTGCCAGAAGTGATCTCTAAAGAGCCGCTGGGTCCTGTGGTACGTCGTGGTGATGACGACTGGTTCACCATCGTTAAATGGTCTCTTTACGCCATGCTGAACGCAGAAGAGATGGGCGTGAGCTCTAAGAATGTTGATCAGATGGCGGCCAAACCCACTACCCCGGATATGGCTCACCTGTTGGGTGCAGAAGGTGACTTCGGTAAAGACCTGAAACTTGATAATAAATGGGCTTACAACATCATCAAACAGGTCGGTAACTATCAGGAAGTGTTCGATCGCAACGTGGGTAAAGACAGCGCACTGAAAATCGCGCGTGGTCAGAATGCACTCTGGAACCAGGGCGGCATCCAGTACGCTCCACCAGTACGCTAAGTCTGTTCTGCCAGTCGGGCACCGCACCCTGCGGTGCCCAAGCGTTTTCTTCACTGAGGTTTCAACATGTCACAACGCCCAACCGTAAAGAGGGATTTTTCGTTTGGTAATCCTACGGTTCGCGCCTGGCTTTACCAGATCATCGCGATTGTGGCCGTGCTTGCTGTGGTGGGATATCTGGTCCACAACACAGTAATCAACCTGGCCAACCGCGGCATCACTTCCGGTTTCGGATTTCTTGAGCGCAATGCCGGTTTCGGCATCGTCCAACACCTGATCGATTACACCGAAGGAGATACTTACGCGCGCGTGTTTATGGTGGGGTTGACCAATACCCTGCTGGTTTCCGCACTCTGCATTGTATTTGCCTCCATCCTGGGCTTCGCCGTGGGGCTCGCGCGTCTGTCTGAAAACTGGCTGCTGCGTAAACTCTCGACCATCTACATCGAGACGTTTCGTAATATCCCACCGCTGCTGCAGATCTTCTTCTGGTACTTTGCGGTGTTGCGTAACCTGCCAGGGCCACGTCAGGCACTCAATGCGTTTGATCTGGCGTTTGTCAGTAACCGCGGTTTGTATATTCCGTGGCCAGAGTATGCACCTGGCACCTGGCCATTCCTGATTGCGCTGGCACTGGCCATCCTCGGCAGCGTTGCACTTTTCCGCTTCAACCGTAAGCATCAATTAAAAACCGGCCAGTTACGCCGCACGTGGCCAGCCGCTGCAGGTTTGATTGTGCTGTTACCCCTGATTGCACACACATTGTTTGGTGCCGCAACGCATTGGGATGTACCAGAACTGCGCGGATTCAACTTCCGCGGCGGCTTTGTGATGATCCCGGAGCTGGCGGCGCTAACGGTGGCGCTTTCTGTGTATACCTCATCGTTCATTGCCGAAGTGATTCGCTCCGGGATTCAGTCGGTGCCGCACGGTCAGAATGAAGCAGCCCGCTCGCTGGGTCTGCCAAATCCTGTCACGATGCGTCAGGTCATCATCCCGCAGGCAATGCGCGTGATCATTCCACCGTTAACCAGTCAGTATCTCAATATCGTGAAGAACTCATCACTGGCCGCGGCCATTGGCTATCCCGATATGGTGTCGTTGTTTGCCGGCACGGTGCTGAACCAAACTGGCCAGGCGATTGAAACTATTGCGATTACCATGGCGGTCTATCTGATCATCAGCCTGCTTATTTCACTGCTGATGAACCTTTACAACCGCAAAATTGCGCTAGTTGAGCGATAAGAGAACGGGATCATTATGTCTGTAACCACACACGATACATCGCCTGCACCCAGCAATCCGTTAGGGAAAGCCTGGCTGTGGGCGCGCAAAAATTTGTTCTCAAGCTGGCTGAATACCCTGCTCACGTTGTTCAGCTTTTGGATTATCTGGAGTGTGATTCCACCGGCGCTGGATTGGCTGATTTTCCAGGCCAACTGGATTGGCGAAACACGTGCAGACTGCACCAAAGCAGGTGCATGCTGGGTATTCATCCACGCACGTTTTGGCCAGTTTATGTATGGACTTTATCCGCACGAACTGCGCTGGCGCATTAATCTGGCCTTGGTGGTTGGCTTGGTGTCAATCATTCCCATGTTCATTAAGTCGATGCCACGCCGTGGTCGCTACATTGCCTGCTGGGCGGTGATCTATCCGATCATTGTTTGGCTGCTGATGTATGGCGGGTATCTGGGGCTGGATCGCGTGGAAACCCGCCAGTGGGGCGGTCTGACGCTGACGCTGATTATTGCCTCAATTGGCATCGCTGGTGCGCTGCCGTTGGGGATTCTGCTGGCGCTGGCTCGTCGTTCAAAAATGCCAGTGGTTCGCACCCTGTCAGTGATTTTCATTGAGTTCTGGCGTGGTGTGCCACTGATTACCGTGCTCTTTATGTCATCGGTAATGCTGCCGCTGTTTATGGCAGAGGGCACGACTATCGACAAGCTGGTACGTGCGCTGGTCGGCGTGATTCTGTTCCAGTCCGCTTATGTTGCAGAAGTGGTGCGTGGCGGCTTGCAAGCACTGCCAAAAGGGCAGACTGAAGCGGCGGAATCACTGGCACTCGGCTACTGGAAAACGCAGATGCTGGTTATTCTGCCACAGGCACTTAAGCTGACCATCCCTGGTTTAGTGAATACCATCATCGCACTGTTTAAAGATACCAGCCTGGTGATCATCATCGGCCTCTTCGATCTCTTCAGTAGCGTGCAGCAAGCCACCGTTGACCCCACCTGGTTGGGCATGTCGACCGAAGGCTATGTATTTGCTGCCATGGTCTACTGGATTTTCTGTTTTAGCATGTCGCGCTATAGCCAGCATCTGGAGAAGCGCTTCCACACCGGGCGTAAATCGCACTGAGGTTTTACATGACACAAATTATGACTAATGCGGCTGACGCCATGATGATTACGCTCGAAAACGTGAATAAATGGTACGGTCAGTTCCATGTTCTTAAAGATATTAACTTACTGGTAAAACCCCGCGAACGCATTGTTCTTTGTGGGCCTTCCGGATCCGGGAAATCAACGACTATTCGTTGCATCAATCATTTAGAAGAGCATCAACAAGGCCGTATCGTAGTAGATGGCATCCATCTTAACGATGATGTGCGCAATATTGAGCGTGTTCGTACCGAAGTCGGCATGGTATTCCAGCATTTCAATTTGTTCCCGCATCTTACCGTGTTGCAAAACTGCACGTTGGCACCGATTTGGGTGCGCAAGATGCCGAAGAAAGAAGCGGAAGAATTAGCGATGCACTATCTGCAACGCGTGCGTATTGCGGAACATGCCCATAAGTTTCCAGGACAGTTGTCAGGAGGGCAGCAACAACGTGTGGCGATCGCGCGTTCACTGTGTATGAAACCGAAAATCATGCTGTTCGATGAACCGACCTCAGCACTCGATCCAGAAATGGTAAAAGAGGTTCTCGATACAATGATTGGTCTGGCAGAAGATGGTATGACGATGTTATGCGTGACGCACGAGATGGGCTTTGCGCGTACTGTGGCGGACCGGGTGATCTTTATGGATCGCGGAGAGATTGTTGAGGAAGCGCCGCCGCAGGAGTTCTTCGCGAATCCTAAATCAGAACGTACACGCGCCTTCCTTTCTCAAGTTATCCATTGATATTCAATGAGCTACTTAAGCCTCTGCGCAATCTGGCAGAGGTTTTTTTATGACCTTAATATTATTTCGCATTAACTCATTTCGACGTTTTTGGCGAATCTTGAGCCTGGTTGCGAGTTTTAAACATACAAAAAAGCCCTGAACTTTCGTTCAGGGCTTCTGTGTTTGATGCCTGGCAGTTCCCTACTCTCGCATGGGGAGGCCCCACACTACCATCGGCGCTACGGCGTTTCACTTCTGAGTTCGGCATGGGGTCAGGTGGGACCACCGCGCTAAAGCCGCCAGGCAAATTCTGTTATTTACCGAACTCACGCTTTAAAACTGGTGCTGATACCCAGAGTCGAACTGGGGACCTCACCCTTACCAAGGGTGCGCTCTACCAACTGAGCCATATCAGCACACTTTAATTTGATGCCTGGCAGTTCCCTACTCTCGCATGGGGAGGCCCCACACTACCATCGGCGCTACGGCGTTTCACTTCTGAGTTCGGCATGGGGTCAGGTGGGACCACCGCGCTACAGCCGCCAGGC
>NZ_SZZZ01000040.1:0-11380 GCF_009830025.1 Pantoea sp. Taur | reverse complement strand
AAAAAGTGCCATGCCGGTTACAGCCCAGACCATCATTTCCATCGATAAACGGCGCTTTCGTAACGTCACTGTCCCGGTATCAGCGAGACACTCGTCAATGAGTTCAGGAGAAAGGAGATCGGAAAGCCCCGAGAATTCCTGAGGCGTAAACTTATGAACGATATCGAGAGCCTGACTGAGAAGCATAAAAAAATCCGTAATCCCTGAGAGATTACGGATTCTTGCAGAACTGCCGGATCGTTCAACCGATCATTTTTGTCTTAACTGATCGGCATTACGCGATGTTCGCGGCGTTTTTTTTGGCTTCAGGAACCGATGGAGGATTTCAGCGGATGATGCGGGGTAATGCGCACCTGCTTCACCATGTTGTCTTGCACGTCGAGGATATCCACATCGTACTTCCCGATTTTCACGCGTGTATCGACCAGCGGAATCTCTTCCAGCGCTTCCAGCAGCATGCCATTGATGGTGCGTGCTTCGTCTTCGGGTAACGTCCAGTTAAAGGCTTTATTGATTTCACGCACGTTGGCGCTGCCTTCAATCAGCACTGAGCCATCATTCTGCGGCATCACTTCTTCCGCCAGCGAGGGAGACATGGACGTCGTAAAATCGCCAACAATCTCTTCCAGAATGTCTTCAATGGTCACCAGTCCTTTGATGTCACCATATTCATCGACCACCAAGCCGACTTTCTTCTTATTACGCTGGAATTTCACCAGCTGGACATTCAGCGGTGTACCTTCCGGCACATAGTAAATTTCATCAGCGGCGCGCAGCAGGCGATCTTTGTTGAACTCTTTCTTCTCGGTCATCATGCGCCAGGCTTCACGCACGCGCAGCATGCCAACCGAATCATCCAGCGAATCGCGGAACAGCACGATCCGGCCATGCGGGGAATTACTCAGTTGGCGAACAATCGATTTCCAGTCGTCGTTGACGTTAATGCCGACAATTTCATTGCGTGGCACCATGATGTCATCAACGCTGACCTTTTCCAGGTCCAGCACCGACAGCAGCATGTCCTGATTACGACGAGACATCAGTGAGCGGGACTCATAGACAATGGTACGCAACTCTTCCTTACTTAGGGCTGAACTGATGGAGCCTTCCGTTTTGATACCAACCATGCGCATCAGAATGCGGGTAATGGTGTTGAGCAGCCAGACCAAAGGAAGCATCACATACTGCAGCGGCGCCAGCAGCACACTGCTGGGATAGGCGACTTTTTCGGGGTAAAGCGCTGCAATGGTTTTCGGCAGCACTTCAGCAAACACCAGCACCACAAAAGTCAGGATCCCGGTGGCAATTGCCACACCCGCATCGCCGTAAAGACGCATACCGACAATGGTACCCAATGCGGAGGCCAGGATATTCACGAGGTTGTTGCCTATCAGCACCAGGCTGATTAAGCGATCAGGACGGCGTAAAAGTTTTTCGACACGACGAGCCGCGCGATTACCGCTTTTGGCTTTGTGGCGCAATTTATAACGATTGAGCGTCATCATGCCGGTCTCTGAACCGGAGAAGTACGCAGAGACCAGCACCATGATGACCAGCGTAACGATCAGCGTGGTGGTTGAAACATGTTCCAACGCAAAAATTCCTTTAGTGAGAAGTGAGCAGGTGCTGAAGCACGCGACTGCCGAAGTAGGCCATGGTCAGCAGCAGTGCACCACCGCAGTTAAACCAGACGACGCGACGTCCGCGCCAGCCCTCATGATAGTGTCCCCAGAGCAGAACGATATAAACAAACCAGGCAAGAATGGACAGCACCGCTTTATCGACATTCTCCGCGCTAAACAGGTTATGCATGAAGAACAGACCGGTACACAGCACCAGCGTCAACAGCACTACACCAATTTGCGTGATATGAAACATCTTACGCTCAATACTCAGCAGCGGCGGCATATCCTGGGTGAAAGCCAGTTTCTTATTTTTTAACTGGTAATCAATCCATGCCAGCTGCAGCGCATACAGTGCCGCGATAATCAGCGTGGCGTAGGCAAACAGCGACAGGCCGATATGGATCATCATGCCCGGCGTGGTTTCGAGATGGGTAATAAAGGCATTCGGCACAAAGGTGGCGAAGGCGAGGTTAATCAAGGCAAAGCCGTAGACAATTGGCAGCAGTAACCAACCGCGATTGCGCGATGCAACGATGGTCATGATCGCGCAGATCAGCAAACTCACCAGCGAACCGATATTTAGCAGGCTGAGGTTTTGTCCGTTATCGACGGCAAAAATGCGTTGTTGCAGTGCAACCGCATGGGCGATCAACGCGACGCAAGCAGAAAGTACGGCAAAACGACGCCAGCCACCGTTGCGTTTCAGCAGGCTGGGGATGATCAATGCAAGACTGAGGGAGTAGGCGAACAGCGCCACGATCGCGAAAACGAACATAGATCCTTTCAGGTGTCGGTCAGATAAGGAAAAAACCAGTATAGCGCCAGCTGCATCAGGCTCCAAACGATCTGAAGGTCAATTGCAGAGATCGCTGTGGCTTCGTGCTATAATCCGCCGCATTGTGCCGCCCGGGCGGCCTCGCTACGGTCCTAAGTGAGAGAGCATGTTTGATAATTTAACCGATCGTTTGTCGCAATCCCTGCGCAACATCAGCGGCCGCGGAAGGCTGACCGAAGACAACATTAAAGACACCTTGCGTGAAGTGCGCATGGCATTGCTGGAAGCGGACGTTGCGCTGCCGGTCGTGCGTGAGTTCATCAACCGCGTGAAAGAAGCGGCGGTAGGTCAGGATGTAAACAAAAGCCTGACGCCTGGCCAGGAATTTATCAAAATTGTTCGCAACGAGCTGGTTGCGGCAATGGGTGCAGAAAATAATGCGCTCAATCTGAACGCACAGCCGCCGGCTGTGGTGTTGATGGCGGGCCTGCAGGGTGCGGGTAAGACCACGAGCGTGGCGAAGCTGGGTAAGTTCCTGCGCGAGAAGCATAAGAAGAAAGTGCTGGTGGTTTCTGCCGACGTTTATCGCCCGGCAGCGATTAAACAGCTGGAAACACTGGCGCAGCAGGTTGGCGTGGACTTCTGTCCTTCCGATCTGAGCCAAAAGCCTGTCGACATCGTGAAGAACGCCCTGAAAGAAGCGAAGCTGCAATTCTACGACGTGCTGCTGGTGGATACCGCCGGTCGTCTGCACGTTGATGAAGCGATGATGGACGAGATCAAACAGGTACACGCCGCGATCAATCCGGTGGAAACCTTGTTTGTGGTCGATGCCATGACCGGTCAGGATGCGGCAAACACGGCAAAAGCCTTCAATGAAGCGCTGCCACTGACGGGCGTGATTCTGACGAAAGTGGATGGTGATGCGCGCGGTGGTGCAGCGCTGTCTATTCGTCATATCACCGGCAAGCCGATTAAATTCATGGGTATGGGTGAGAAGACGGAAGCACTGGAAGCGTTCTATCCAGACCGTATCGCCTCACGCATCCTCGGCATGGGCGACGTACTGTCGCTGATCGAAGATATCGAGAGTAAAGTTGACCGCGAACAGGCGGAGAAGCTGGCGAAGAAACTCAAAACCGGTGATGGCTTTGATCTCAACGACTTCCTCGAACAGCTGAAGCAGATGCGCAACATGGGCGGCATGGCCAGCCTGATGGGTAAGCTGCCGGGCATGGGGCAATTGCCAGACAACGTGAAATCGCAGATGGATGACAAAGTGCTGGTGCGTATGGAGGCGATCATCAATTCGATGACCACCAAAGAGCGTCAGAAACCGGAAATCATCAAGGGCTCACGCAAGCGCCGTATTGCCACCGGTTCAGGTATGCAGGTGCAGGACGTTAACCGTTTATTGAAACAGTTCGACGACATGCAGCGCATGATGAAGAAAATGAAGAAGGGTGGCATGGCCAAAATGATGCGTGGCATGAAAGGTATGATGCCGCCCGGATTCCCCGGTCGCTAAGGCGAGCGGCACACAGCCAGAAAATTAACACGCTCAGGTTGCTTTTTTCGCCAAAATGAGTAAAATTTTCGGGCTTTTTATATTGCGCTCGGGTTCCATCCCTCGATGGAGCCCGAGCGCTTTATTAACTAATGAGGATGTTATGGTTACAATTCGTTTGGCACGTCACGGCGCGAAAAAGCGTCCGTTCTATCAGGTCGTCGTTACTGACAGCCGCAATGCGCGTAATGGTCGTTTCATCGAGCGCGTAGGTTTCTTCAACCCGATCGCTTCTGGTCAGGCTGAAGGTCTGCGTCTGGATCTGGACCGTATTGAGCACTGGGTTGGCCAGGGCGCAACGCTTTCTGATCGCGTTAACGCGCTGATCAAAGAAGCAAAAAAAGCAGCTTAATCTGTCACGGTGGTTAGCATGAGCATTAAACCTGCCGCACAGCCTCTCGTTAACCCAATTGTATTGGGGAAAATGGGGGCCGCTTACGGCATTCGAGGTTGGCTCAAAGTGTTTTCCTCCACTGAAGACGCTGAAAGCATCTTCGACTACCAACCCTGGTTCATCCAGCGTGCCGGTAAATGGCAGCAGGTCGAACTGGAAGGTTGGAAGCACCACAATCAGGACCTGATCATCAAAGTCAAAGGCATTGACGATCGGGACGCTGCGGCACAGTTAACCAATTGCGAAATTACGGTTGATTCTGCTCAGCTGCCAGCGCTGGAAGAGGGTGATTACTACTGGAAAGACCTTATGGGTTGCAAAGTGGTAAACCTCGACGGTTACGAAATGGGCAAAGTCATTGATTTGATGGAAACCGGTTCGAACGACGTTCTCGTTGTTAAGGCAAACCTGAAAGATGCATTCGGTGCGCAAGAGCGGTTAATCCCGTTTCTTGATGAACAGGTTATCAAGAAAGTCGATCTCTCTACTGGCACGATTGAAGTAGATTGGGATCCTGGTTTTTGATCTCCGGACAATCCGGTAACGTAACGGCGAACGCGATGTGGATTGGTGTTATTAGCCTGTTTCCAGAGATGTTTCGCGCTATTACCGAGTACGGGGTAACTGGCCGGGCAGTAAAAAATGGCCTGCTCAACATTCAAAGCTGGAGTCCTCGTGACTTCGCGCACGACCGGCACCGTACCGTGGATGAACGTCCTTACGGCGGCGGACCGGGAATGTTGATGATGGTGCAACCCTTACGGGATGCTATCCACGCAGCGAAAGCGGCGGCGGGAGAAGGTGCCAGGGTGATTTATCTTTCACCTCAGGGTCGCAAACTGGACCAACAGGGCGTTTGCGAACTGGCGACCAACCAGAAGTTGATTCTGGTGTGTGGTCGTTATGAAGGGATTGATGAGCGCGTGATTCATACTGAGATTGATGAAGAATGGTCAATCGGTGATTACGTACTCAGTGGTGGTGAGCTACCAGCCATGACGTTGATTGATTCAGTCGCCCGGTTTATCCCCGGCGTATTGGGCAAGCAGGCGTCAGCCGATGAGGATTCGTTCTCGGATGGTTTACTGGATTGCCCGCACTACACCCGACCTGAAGTGTTAGAAGGGATGGAAGTTCCGCCAGTCTTACTGTCGGGCAACCATGCCGATATTCGCCGCTGGCGCCTGAAACAGTCGCTAGGCCGTACCTGGCTAAGAAGACCTGAACTTCTGGAAAACCTGGCTCTGACTGAAGAGCAAGCACGGTTGCTAAATGAGTTCCAACGGGAACATCAGCAGCAACAAAACCATCAGGTGGAAGAGTAATCTTCCCTGACTATCAGTTTACCCAGGATATAGAGATTTAATTATGAGCAACATTATCAAGCAACTTGAACAAGAGCAGATGAAGCAGGACGTACCTTCATTCCGTCCGGGTGATTCCGTGGAAGTGAAAGTATGGGTCGTTGAAGGTTCTAAGAAACGTCTGCAGGCATTCGAGGGCGTGGTTATCGCTATTCGTAACCGCGGTCTGCACTCTGCATTCACTGTTCGTAAGATTTCAAACGGCGAAGGCGTTGAGCGTGTCTTCCAGACTCACTCTCCGGTAATTGACAGCATTTCTGTCAAACGTCGTGGTGCTGTACGTAAAGCCAAACTGTACTACCTGCGTGAGCGTACCGGTAAGTCAGCTCGTATCAAAGAGCGTCTGGGCGCGTAAGCGACATCCCAAAGTTAATAGCAAACAAGGGGTTGGCCTATGGGCCAGCCCCTTTTTTTATGGTCGCTTGAGATGGTAAATCGCGCTATTCACTGGGCCGCTATCAAGAATGATTAAACCATAGCGGCAATCGATAAACTCAAAACCACTGCGCAATGCCACGGCACGGCTGGCATGATTCTCCTCAGCAGCGATAATCTCCAGTAAGGGGATCTGCGCGTGCTTGAAGCCAAAGTCCACCAATTGAGCCACTGCACGTGTTGCGACACCTTGCCTTTGTGCATCGCTGCGAACCCAATAGCCTAATGCACTAAATTCCCCAAGCCGCTGTGCGAATCTGATGCCTGCGCCGCCGAGTAACCGATCATTGCTATCGACAATAGCGAACTCTTCCGCTTCACCGTTACTCCGCTGCATATGGGTGAAATTAATCCAGTTAGTGGCTTCCTCTGCCCGATAATCGTGATGCGCCCATACCATCCATGGCAGCAGGCTGTTGAGAGACTGATTGACCGCCGCAGCAAAAGCGCCAGCATCCTGTAGAACGAAAGGGCGTAAGGTGATGACAGAGGTTGACATCCTAAGATCCTGGAAAACGATGAATAACAAAATGTTAATGGAAAAAGAGGGTGTTGGCACTTTTAAATAAAAGTAGAGTGTAAAATAAAATTTACACAAATCACTTTGTGTTGGGTGGCCCAAATTACGTTAACTTTATGTATTTAATGTGTTTTTAGTTTTGTTTTTGTGATGGTTATCAGTGGTGGTAATAAAAGTGTACATTCACGGATTGCAAGATGTACATGTTGTGGTACAGTAAGCGCCATCCTCAGTGAGGATCCCAAACCGCATACACGAGTTAAAAAGGATCGCCATCATGCAGAAAGACGCGCTGAACAATGTGCATATCGCCGACGAACAAATTTTAATCACCCCGCAAGAGCTGAAAGCGAAGTTCCCGCTCACTGCGGCGCAGGAAGCGCAGATTGCTGCTTCTCGCCAGACCATTGCCGATATTATTGCTGGCCGCGATCCGCGCCTGCTGGTGGTCTGTGGTCCTTGTTCAATTCACGATACCGAAGCCGCACTGGAATATGCTCGTCAGCTGCAAACTCTCTCTGCACAGTTGAAGGATCAGCTGTATATCGTTATGCGCGTTTATTTTGAAAAACCTCGTACCACCGTTGGCTGGAAGGGGCTGATCAACGATCCTTACATGAACAACTCATTTGATATGGAAGCCGGGCTGCACATTGCGCGTCAGCTGCTGGTGAATCTGGTGGAAATGGGCCTGCCGCTGGCAACGGAAGCGCTGGATCCTAATAGTCCACAATACCTCGGCGATCTGTTCAGCTGGTCTGCGATTGGTGCCCGTACTACCGAGTCACAAACGCACCGTGAAATGGCTTCCGGTTTATCGATGCCTGTCGGCTTTAAGAACGGCACTGACGGCAGCCTCGGCACCGCGATCAACGCCATGCGCGCTGCAGCGATGCCACACCGTTTTGTCGGCATCAATCAGGCGGGGCAGGTTTGCCTGTTACAGACTCATGGCAACCCGGATGGCCACGTGATCCTGCGTGGTGGTAAAGCGCCTAACTACGGTCCTGAAGATGTTGCGCAGTGTGAAAAAGAGATGCTGAAAGCGGGACTGCGTCCGGCCTTAATGATAGATTGCAGCCATGGTAATTCTAATAAAGACTATCGCCGTCAGCCTGGCGTAGCCGAGTCGGCTATTGCGCAGATTAAAGATGGAAACCGTTCCATTATTGGCCTGATGCTGGAAAGCAATATTCACGAAGGCAATCAGTCTTCTGAGCAGCCACGTAGCGAAATGAAATACGGTGTTTCCGTCACGGATGCCTGCATCAACTGGGAAACCACGGAAACCTTGCTGCGTGAAATCCATCAGGATCTGCAGGGAGTGCTGTCGGCACGTCTGTCACACGAGGAATAAAGAGTCATGGTGGCTGAACTGACCGCGCTACGCGATCAAATTGATGAAGTCGATAAAGCCCTGCTTGGGCTATTAGCCAAACGCCTTGAGCTGGTAGCTGAAGTAGGTGAGGTCAAAAGCCGTTATGGTTTGCCGATTTATGTGCCAGAACGTGAAGCCAGCATGTTGGCTTCACGTCGTCAGGAAGCTGAAGCGCTCGGCGTTTCGCCAGATCTGATTGAGGATGTCTTACGTCGCCTGATGCGTGAATCTTATGCGCATGAAAACGACAAAGGCTTCAAAACGCTCTGCCCAACGCTGCGCCCGGTGGTGATTGTTGGTGGGCGTGGCCAGATGGGGCGCTTGTTTGAAAAGATGCTCAATCTGTCAGGTTACCAGGTCCGTATTCTGGACAAGGGCGATTGGGATCGTTCTGAAGAGCTGCTCAAAGATGCGGGCATGGTCATCATCAGTGTGCCCATTCATCTGACCGAGCAGATCATCGCCGAATTACCAACACTGCCGGAAGACTGCATTCTGGTTGATCTTGCATCGGTGAAGAATCGTCCATTGCAGGCGATGCTGGCGGCGCATACCGGCCCTGTTCTCGGTTTGCATCCCATGTTTGGCCCGGATAGCGGTAGCCTGGCGAAGCAGGTGGTGGTGTGGTGTGATGGCCGTCAGCCGGAAGCCTACCAGTGGTTCCTTGAGCAGATTCAGGTTTGGGGGGCGCGCTTACATCGCATCAGCGCGGTCGAGCATGACCAGAACATGGCCTTTATCCAGGCGCTGCGTCACTTTGCCACTTTTGCCTATGGTTTGCATTTAGCGGAAGAGAACGTCAACCTTGATCAACTGTTGGCGCTGTCCTCACCGATTTATCGCCTGGAACTGGCGATGGTTGGTCGACTGTTTGCTCAGGACCCGCAGCTTTACGCAGACATCATCATGTCTTCGGAGAGCAATCTGGCGCTGATTAAGCGTTATTATCAGCGCTTTGGTGATGCGATTAAATTGCTGGAGCAGGGCGATAAACAGGCGTTCATCAAGAGCTTTGAAGGTGTCGCGCACTGGTTTGGCGATTACGCTCAACGCTTCCTGGTAGAGAGCCGAAGTATGTTGCGTTCGGCTAACGATAGCCGGCAATAAAAGAGAAGGCATCCGCAAGGATGCCTTTTTCATTTACAGTCGCGGTTCCACCGGAACAACATTTTCACCCGGATAGCAGCCGAGTACTTTCAGAGATCGCGTCAAATCACGTAGCTCTTTCAACGCCAGCTGCATGTTCTCCGATTGCAGATTGCCCTGCACATCAATGTAAAACATCTCTTCCCATGGGTTGCCGTTAATTGGGCGGTTTTCTAGTTTGCTCATGATCAGATTGTGATTACGCAGCACCAGCAGAGCCTCAACCAGTGCACCAGCTTGCTGACCGGTAGCCATAATCAATGTGGTTTTGGCCGGTACCTGGCCAGAAACTTCAATCGGCTTACGTGCTAGCACAATGAAGCGGGTATGGTTTTGTTGCTGGTTAGCTAAATTCCGTTCTAACACCTGCAGACCATACAGCTCACCGCCCGCTTCACTGCCCAGAGCCGCCACTTTTGGTGAATTCATCGCCGCGACCTTTTCCATTGCCGCTGCGGTGCTCTCGGTATATTCGATTTTCCATTGTGGGAAACGATTGATGAACTGGCTGCACTGCTGGAATGGCTGAGGATGGCTATAAACCGTTTCAATTTGCTGTAAGTCGGTATTGCCGTTGACCAGCACACAGTGTTCGATTGGGATGGTCAGCTCGCCAACGATGGAGAGCGTGGTTTGCTGCAGCAGGTCATAGACGTCGTTAATCGAGCCTGAGCTGGTATTTTCGATTGGCATCACGGCGTAATCGGCCTGGCCACTCTCCACCTGATGAATGATGTCATGGAATTTTAGGCAGCCCATCTCAACCATGGAATCAAAATGACGTGTGGCGTATTTACGCGCCGCGAGGTGAGAGTACGAACCCTTAGGACCCAGAAATGCGATGCGCGGCGCGTGTGCGTGCGGGTGGTTTAAGTTTTTCTGCAGCAGCGCTTGCTGAGTCAGTACCGAATCTTCAATCACCAGTTGGAACAGACGAGTAATGTAGTGCGCATCAAGCTGGTGCTTTTTGCCGAGTGAGATCAGGTTTTCCAGCAGTGCGCGTTCACGCTCAACATCGCGAATCGGGCGATGGGTCGCGAGCTTTGCTTGCGCCACCTCAACCGCCAGCGAACGGCGTTCAGATAACAGCGTTAACAGCTTTTCATCAACGGCGCTGATCTTATCGCGTAATGCCAGCAGCGGATTTTCGGGATTCATAGGGCTCACCTGTAAAATGTCCAATAAAAAAGCCTCCCGTTTGGGAGGCTTTGTTGTTCGTCTTCGCATTCATTTTCACACGACGAATCACCTCCCAATCAGGGGAAGGTAAAAAAGAATGCGAAGAAGAACGGTAGATGTTTCATGTGTGATTCCAGCAATAAAGTGGATTGAGAGTAACCGCAGTGATTTAAAGCTGTCAATAAAAAACGCGCCCGCAGGCGCGTTACTGGAAAAGGTCTATTTATCCCGCAGGGGTGAAATCTTTCATACTGCTGGTTGCGCGGCGCGCTTCAGGCTTGTGCTGCGCCTTATTCAGTTGTCGCTCCAGCTTGGCAATCAGATCGTTGATAGCCGTGTACATATCTTCGTGTTTCGCGCTGGCAACCAGCGTGCCGTTCGGTGTGTTAATGGTGGCATCAGCCACGAATTCTTTCGGCTCTTTCGATAACACGATGTGCGGATTTATCAGGTGAGTTTGCCACTTTTCAAGCTTGGCGAGACGGTCTTCGACATGGTTGCGGATAGCCGCAGTGATTTCCATTTGTTTGCTGGTAATGTTCAGAATCATAGTTAAACCTCTCTGTCATTTCCGTCTGGGTAGGACCAGCATACCGCGTAAATCAGGAAAAAGTGTGATCTAAATCACATTGAAATGTCACTTTTTGTCAATGCCAGTGAATTGTGAGAAAGGCTCATAAAATCGCGGAAAATGCTTGAAGGGCAGGGATGAAAAGAGCAAGATTGATGAGTTAACCGCAGCGGATAATCAGCAATCTGGCTGAATTTTCGGCAAAAAAAAGCAGCCATTAAGGCTTAATGCCAGTCAGTTAAGGATCAGTTGAACGATCCAGTGGCTGTGTAAGAATCCGGAAACGCTTCGTTTCCGGATTTTTTTATGCAGCTCAGTCAGGCCCTTGATATCGTCTCTCGTTACGATTCTCTTCGTAATCCTCTGAATACGCTCGCGGATGTTCTTGACCCTGCGCTCATCAGCCGCTGCCTTGAGGAAGCTGGC